>JAGOOU010000044.1 GCA_017992335.1 Candidatus Parcubacteria bacterium
ACAAAAAACTGAGTTGTTCCGGGATCACCTTGTCTTCCTGTTCTTCCCCTTAATTGATTGTCAATTCTTCTAGCTTCATGCCTTTCTGTTCCAATAACATATAATCCGCCCAACTCAATTATTTTTTTCTTTTGTTCTTCATTGCTAGGATTTCCTCCCAAAGAAATATCTACTCCTCTTCCAGCCATATTAGTAGCTACTGTTACTGCTCCCAAACTACCAGCCTGGGCAATGATTTCTCCTTCTTTTTCATGATTCTTAGCATTTAATATCTCATGAGGAACACCTTCTCTAGAAAGTAAGGCACTTAAATATTCATTTTTTTGAATAGAAGTAGTACCAATTAAGACTGGCTGACCTAATTCATGTCTTTTCTTTACTTCTTCTGCTACTGCTTTAAATTTAGAACTTTCTGTTTTGTAAATCCTATCAGGCATGTCTTTTCTGATATTGGCCTTATTAGTTGGAATCACAACAACATCAAGTTTATACACTTTATCAAATTCTTCAGCTGATGTTTCTGCTGTTCCTGTCATGCCAGCTAGCTTATTATACATTCTGAAATAATTCTGAAATGTAATTGAAGCCATGGTAATTGATTCTGGATTAACCTTAACTCCTTCTTTTGCCTCAATTGCTTGATGCAAACCGCCTGACCAACGTCTTCCAGGCATTAATCTTCCAGTAAAAGTATCTACAATTACTATTTCTCCATTTCTAACAACATAATCTTTATCTAAATGAAACAATATTTCTGCCTTAAGAGCTTGCTCTAAATGATGAAGATATTTAATTCCTTTTTCATTATATATATTATCTGAATTTAATATCTTTTCTATTCTGTTGATCCCTTCCTCAGTTAAAGTAACTGCTCTCATTTTTTCATCTATCTCATAATCAGTTTCCTTATTTAATCTAGGAATAATTTTAGCAAACTCTTGATACCATTTAGAGCTTTCTGTATCAGGAGAAGAAATAATTAATGGTGTTCTAGCTTCATCAATTAGAATAGAATCAACTTCATCAACTATTGCATAATAATATCCCCTCTGAACCATTTCAGAAGAAGAATATGCCATATTATCTCTTAAATAATCAAACCCGAATTCGTTGTTGGTTCCATAAGTAATATCTGCTAAGTATGCTTCTTTTCTCGTGCAAGGTCTTAAAAAATTCTCAACAACCTTAAACCCTCCCAGTTTGTCTCTTTCTTCATCGCTTTCTTTAAACTGAGGATCATAAAGAAAAGATTGTTCATGATTGATTACTGAAACAGTTAGACCAAGAGCATTATATATTTGGCCCATCCAAACAGCATCTCTTCTTGAAAGATAATCATTAACAGTTACAACGTGACATCCTTTTCCAGCAAGGGCATTTAAATAAACTGGGAGAGTTGCTGTTAATGTTTTTCCTTCTCCAGTTTTCATTTCAGCAATTTTCCCTTGGTGCAAAACTATTCCACCAATTAATTGAACATCAAAATGTCTTTGATTCAAATTTCTTTTGGCTGCTTCTCTTACTAATCCAAAAGCATACGGTAAAATATCTTCTCCGTTTTTAACTTTCTCTTTTAGCTCGTTAGTTTTTATTTTTAATTCTTCGGAACTTAATTTAGATATCTCTTCTTCTAGAGAATTAATTTTTTGAAGAGTAGGTTGCAAGCTTTTAACATATCTTTGATTAGCGTCTCCGAAAAAAGCACTTACAATTGACATAATAATTTATTTAATCTTTCTTTTGGCAATAAAGATATCTTTTCTTTTGCTTAATTGTTTTTCTAAGTCTTCTACTGATTTAATAATTGCACTTCTTATATTATCTTTTTCTGAAACTGATCTAAAAAGTTTTCCTCCTAACTGAACTTGTATTTCTGACTTATAAATATCACCCTTCTGATGATGCTTTGTTGTGAGTCCAACCTCAATATCAATAATTAAATCAGGAGTGCTAGGTAAAAGCTTTTTAAGAGAGCTTACTTTCTTTTCTAAAAAAGAATAAAGCCCTGTATTTAATTTTAAATTTGTTTCTTTTATCCTTATTTGCATATTTATATATTATCATAAAAACAACCCTTTGGAAAGGGTTGTTTTAGTGAACTATTTTTTCTTCTTTTTAGCAGCTTTCTTCTTTGCTGGTTTCTTTGCAACTTTCTTTTTTGCTGCTTTCTTTTTTGTAGCCATTTTTTTTGTGCGAGATTATTTTTGATAACTCGACCTTTTTCATTCATTATTAAAATTTTTCTAAGAAAAAATATTTTCTTAATTCATTTTCGCTTAAAAAAATTTATTTGTCAATAGTTTGACGAGAAAAAATTTGAATTTCTTCTTCGAGGTCGATCAAAAATTTATTTTTTACTTCTTTTTTTATTAAATTTATTAACTTCAAAATGTTTTCTGCTTTTGCATTTTTTAAATTAACGATAAAATTTGCATGCTCATTAGAAATTTCTGCATCACCAATTCTAAAACCTTTTAATCCGCATGCATCAATTAACATTCCTGCAGGAATATATCCAATTCTTTCGTAAACTTCTTTAATGTTTGGATATTTTTTAAAATCTATTTCTCCATAATAATTTTTGAAAACAGAACCAAGAGAAAATCCTTTGGGATGGTTTTTTCTTTTTTCAAAATTACTTTTAATTTTCGAAGAAGGATTTCCTTTTGCTAAATTTAGCTTAGCAGAAAGAATAATTAAATTTGGGTTCTTTTTAAAAATACTTGTCCTGTATCCAAATTGACAATCTTTTTTATCAATCTCCCTTATTCCTTTCCCAACCTCTAAAACCTCTACTGATATTATTGAATCAGCAATAGACTCATTAAAAGCTCCCGCATTGCCATTAATTGCTCCTCCAAGGGTTCCGGGAATTGCAATTCCCCACTCAAGCCCAACAAAATCTTTTAGTTTGGCAACTAAAAAAGAAAGAAGAACTGAACCCTCAGCATAAATCAACCCAGAGCATCCCTTGTCTTCTACTAATATTTCCGGCTTGCTTGCTCTAAAAATAATTGTTAGGCCATCAAAATATTCTTCATCAATTAATGTATTACTTCCTGCTCCTAAAATACGAAAAGGAATATCAATTTCATTGATTAATTTTATTAAATCGTCTCTTTTTTCAATTATAGTAAAATACTTGGAGATTCCTCCAATCCTAAAAGTAGAATATTCTTTTAATGATATGTTTTCTTTAAATTTCATATATATTTAATATATCATAGAATAAAAAAGAGGGCTAATCCCTCAAATAAAATGCTCCAAGAATTCCATTGCTAAGGGTTCTCTGAAGACGCTTACATCGTCAGGGAAAATATCTGAATCGTGCGGAGCATTGACTGCAATCCTAATGACGTTTTCTCTTCTTGTGAAATCAAAGTTTTCAGGCATGTTGGAGATATAAATAATTTTGTCATATTCTCCATAATTATAAATTCTATCAAGATGTTCTTCTATTGGACCATCTTCAATTCCATAAATAAGAGAAGGAAATAAATCAAGAT
>JAGOOU010000010.1:0-5806 GCA_017992335.1 Candidatus Parcubacteria bacterium
TTGATGTTGATAGGTTAAGAATACTAGTTAGATTGGCTAAAGATTTAAGATTTATTAATATTAAAACCTATGGGACATTTTGTGAAAAGGTAACAGAAATAGGAAAGATCTTGGGAGGATGGAAGAAAACAGCAAGTTAAAATATTTAAGCAGGGGTAAAATCGCGCAACGTGCCTTGAAACGCGGTGGCAATTGGAACAACACGTCCAACGCTGGTGTGTTTACATTGAAAACGAACAATGGGCCTACTGATACGAACACGAACATTGGGTTTCGTTGCGCCCGGTAGCAATGTTATTAGCTCGAATAGTATATTTAAGGATGTGCTATCAATGCATTATTAGCTACGGATTTTATTCCTTCCCGAGTAATTTAATTTGAAAGGGAGAATATTAAGCCCGTATCCCTGGTCAGTTTGAGTAGTAATTAGCGAAACATCTGGCCAGGGCTAATAGGCGAACTTAAATGAAAAGAAAAGGAAACCTGTTTAACAAAGTTTGTTCTTTTGAAAATATCCATTCAGCATATTCTAAAGCTAGGAGAGGGAAAAGATTTAAAAAGGATATTTTGGAGTTCAATTATGATTTAGAGTATAATTTAATTGATATAAAAGAAAGGTTGGAGAAGCAAGAGTATATTCATGGCGCGTACAAGGAATTTATTGTCCGTGATTCAAAGGAGCGTTTAATTAGAGCTCCTCTTTTTAAAGACAGAGTAGTTCATCATTCTTTGTGCGCAGTAATTGAGCCCATATTTGAGAAAACATTCATTTCCAATTCTTTTGCTTGTAGGAAAAAGAAAGGGGCGCACAAAGGCATTAAAACATTAAAAACATTTTTAAAGGACAATAGGGATGTGTATTGTTTGAAGTGTGATATCTCTAAGTATTTTGACAGTATTAATCAAGAAATTCTTTTAAGAATAATTGAAAGTAAAATCAAGGACAAAAGAATAATGTGGCTCATTAAACAAATAATCAATTCTTTTAATAAAGACATAAGAATCGGAATTCCCATTGGCAATCTCACTTCTCAATTGTTTGCCAATGTATATTTAAATCAACTAGATCAGCTTGTTAAGCACAATTTAAAACAGAAGAAATTCATCCGCTACATGGACGACTTTTTAATTCTAGGACAAGAAAAACAAGAAATGCATGTTCTTAAAAAGAAAATCAAGATGTTTTTGGAAAATAATCTTAAGCTAGGATTAAATCCTAAAAAAGCTAATGTTTTTCCATTGTCTTTAGGAATAGATTTTTTAGGGTATATTGTATTCAAGCAATATATTCTATTAAGGAAAGCCACTGTCAAGAGATTGTTGAAGAAAATAGAGAAGAACAAAAATCATGGGGGGGGGGAGAATCAATGCCAATGCCTGGTTTTCTTACGCCAAACATGGGAATGCGTATTTTTTAAGGAAAAAACTGTGCTTTGAAAATGTGTTCTCATAAATTATATATAATTAGAGGAATGGAATATTCTAAATTGGCATAATTTAGGGTATCAACAATGTCCCTCTTGTTTTTAATTAATTTTTTGTTAAGATTGAAATATATGAAAACAAAAGACATCTTTAATTTAGGAATACAAATGGGGATAGCTTCTGATTTTAGGGGGAAGCAAGGAATTGATAAAATGCTTTTAAGGAAGAAAAAGGTTTACGATTCTTTGAGCGAAGAGAAGAGAATGGATTTTGACATAGAAGCATTAGACAATCCTTTTTTAGATTCAAGGATTCACAATCTTTTTGAGGATAAAGAAATTAAAAAAATAATTGCCGGAATTGATATTGATACTGCAGAATTATTATTAGCCAAGCAAATGAATGTCGATTTAATAATAGGGCACCATCCTGTTGGCAGGGCTTTGTCTAATTTGGCAGATGTTATGGATCTGCAAAGCGATGTTTTAAATTATTATGGAGTGCCAATTAATATTGCCGAGAAATTAATGTCTTTAAGAATTAGCGAGGTTGCCAGAGGCGTTAGTTCTTCTAATCACAACAAGGTAATCGATGCTTCTAAATTGCTCAATCTTAATTTTATTAATCTTCACACTCCTTGTGATAATTTGGTAGCAAAATATCTAAAAGAGTTAATTGAAAAAGAAAATCCAGAAAGGATTGAAGATCTAATAAAGCTTTTGAAAGGAATTCCTGAATACAAACAAGCTTCTAAAATTAATGCTGGACCAAAGATTTTTTCAGGAAGCCCCGAAAGCAGATGTGGCAAAATTGTTTTAACAGAAATAACTGGAGGAACGGAAGGATCATCTAAATTATATGAGAAAATGGCTCAAGCAGGGATAGGAACTGTTATTGGAATGCATATGTCAGAAGAACACAAAAAAGAAGCAGAAGCTGCTAATATTAATGTAGTTATTGCTGGCCATATTTCCTCTGATTCAATTGGTATGAATTTATTCTTAGATGAACTAGAAAAACAAGGGATAGAAATTATTGCTTTTAGCGGGCTTACAAGAGTTAAAAGGTTTTAACCATGTAGTTGTTATTTAACTTGTATCCTAGTTTTTTGTAGTACCCTCTTACTCCTACGCCAGAAATAATGTAAAGTTTTTTAATTTTATATTTTTTAGTTATTTTTTCAGCTTCTTTTATTGATTTTTTACCTAATCCTTTATGCTGTATTTCTTTAGACTTTCCATTAATAGAGATTGCCTGGCCGTAAGTGTGGAGCTCTCTAATAACAGCATTGCTATTGTTAATTCTTAATCTTAAAAGAGAATAAAGGTTTTTTCTTTGTTTATCTTCAAAAGAAAGAAAGAATTCTTTTCCTTTAGAAGCACTATACTCGTCTTTAAAAAGATAAACCCTTTCCTTTTTATTTAGATCTTTTATTTCTCTACATCTAATACATTCACATTTCCAATTTTCGTTTTTCATTTCTCTGTCTATTATTTGTCTTAGATTAGATGTTTTTGCTCCGCCTTCTATAATTAGGGTAGAGGGGATATCTCTTACGATTCTTTCAATTCTAACATATCTTGGAACAATCTTTTTAATTTCTTTTATTGTTTTTATTAATGTTTTTTCAGAATACGGCTTGTATTCTTTTTTAAGATAAAGCTTGTACAAGGGAGCTTCTTTGACTAAGGCGCAAGGATATATTTTAATGTAGTCTGGTTTAAAATCGTCATTGTTAAATATCTCTTTAAACATTTTAATGTCTTTTTTAGGCGTAGACCCAGGCAAATTAAGCATTATTTGATATGCTACTTTAAATCCAGCATTTTTTAATAGTCTCGTTGCTTTTATTGATTCTTCTACATCGTGACCTCTTTTATTAAGTTTAAGAATGTCATTATAAATTGTTTGTATGCCTAATTCTATTTTCGTTGCTCCTAATTCTCTCATTTCTTCAATTTCTTTTTTATTAATATAGTCAGGCCTTGTTTCAAAAGACATTCCAACAATTCTATGTTTAGATGATTCATTTTTCTTTTGAGCTGTTTTTAATTCTTTGCTTATCGAAGAATTGCAAGCATCAAAACATCTTTTAATAAACCAATTCTTGTAATTTTTATCATAATATGACCAAGTGCCCCCAATAACTCTTAAGTCTATTTTTTGAGTTGGGTGTCCTGACATTTCCAATACTTCTATTCTTTTTTTAACTTGCACGTATGGATCATATTTTAATCTTTTAGCTCTTTCTACTGCTGGCTCTCCTGATAAGTAGCTTTTAGGAATGTTTTCTTCTTTGGGGCAGAAAATACAATTTCCAGGACAATCATATGGTTTGGTTAAAACAGAAACATTAACTACTCCAGACAAAGACCTCACTGGTCTTGTTCTTAGTAGTTTTTCGATTTTGTCATTTTTTTTGATGCTTTTTTTATGAATTAATTTATGATATGCTTCAAGTAGTTCAATATTAGTAGGGTAAGAACCACCTATTAATCTTTTAGCCAAAGCTAAGTCATCAGAGGTTTTGGCTTTGATTTCAACGAGTTTTTTAATTATTAATTCTTTTCTGTCCATATGGATATTAATTCTATATTAAACAAATTAAAGGAAGATTACAATAACATTGCTTTGAAATATTCGCAAGTTAGAGAAAGAGAATGGAAAGAAATGGATTTTCTTTTTGATAAGATTTTAGAAAAAGACAAGGTCCTTGATTTGGGTTGTGGAAATGGAAGATTTTATCCTGCTTTTGAGAAAAGAAAAGCAGATTATTATGGAATTGATTTTTCTTCTAATCTAATCCAAATTGCTAAAGAAAAGTATCCGTCAGGAAATTTTTTGGTAAGTGATGCCTTTGATTTAAAGTTTGAAAATGATTTTTTTGATAAGATTTATTCAATTGCAGTTTTGCATCACGTGCCAGGAGAAGAATTAAGAATTAAGTTTTTCAAAGAAGCAAGTAGAGTTTTAAAAGAACAAGGGTTGTTAATTTTAACTGTTTGGGATTTAAAAGATAAGCAAAAGAATGAAGAAAAAGATGTTTTTCTTTCTTGGTACGGAGCAAAAGATTGCTATTTCCATGTTTTTACTTTAAAAGAATTAGAAGATTTGGTTGCTTTATCAGGATTGAAAATTATTGAAAAAGGAGAGATAATAGTAGGACAAAGGCCATATAATAATTTTTACATAATCTGTCAAAAAAATGATTAACAAAAAATACAACATCGTAGTTTCTGGTGCAGCTGTATTGAAGCCGTGCTGTGATAATATTAAAGAAATATCAAAAGAATTAGGAAAACAAGTAGCAAAAAAAGGCCACACACTAGTTACTGGTGCTACTTGTGGAGTTCCATATCATGCTGCTTTGGGGTGCAAAGAAGCAAAAGGATTTAATATTGGTTTTTCTCCTGCTTCAAGTGAAAGAGAACATTTAAAGAAATACAAACTTCCAATAGATGCTTTTGATATCATGATTTATACCGGAGGAGATTATACAGGAAGAGATGTTTTAATGACTAAGTCAGCTGATGCTGTTATCATTGTTTGTGGAAGAATTGGAACTTTGCATGAGTTTGCAACAGCAATTGAAACAAAAAAACCAGTAGGAGTACTAGAAGGAACAGGGGGAACTGCTGATAGGATAAGAGGACTTATATCAGGAGTATATAGTAGGGTTTCTAAAACAATTGTTTTTGAAAGTAATCCAGATATTTTAGTTGATAGATTAATTAAAATAGTTGATAAAAACAAAAAACATAATTCTCGTTTAATAAAATGAAAAAAATAATTAAGAAAGAAAAAAGAATAGGGAAAATTAAGCACTATTTTGGAAAGATTAAAGTAGGAGTAATTAAATTAACAGATACATTATCAGTTGGAGATGAAATAATGGTAAAATCAAAAACAGAAGAAAGATTTAAACAAAAAGTTTCTTCGATAGAAGTTGATGGAAAAAAATTAAAGAAAGCTAAAAAAGGACAAATTATTGGATTAAAATTAAAAGACAAGGCAAGGGAAGATTATTTGGTTTTTAAGATATGAAGTTTATAGCAGACTTTCACATTCACTCTAAATACTCCAGAGCTACTAGCAAAAGCACTGATTTAGATAATATTGCTAAGTATGCAAAAATAAAAGGAGTTGATGTTATGGGAACTGGTGATTTTACTCACTATTTATGGATAAAAGAAATAAAAGAAAAATTAGAACCATGCGGAAATGGTGTTTTTTGTATTAAGGGGGATCCAAGCTTGAAATTTGTTTTAACCTCAGAGATAAGTTGCATTTATACTAAAAATGGAAAAACAAGAAAAATACACGTTGTTGTTTTTGCTCCAAGTATTGAAATAGTTGAAGAAATTAACGCTAAATTAGGTAA
>JAGOOU010000010.1:5906-16224 GCA_017992335.1 Candidatus Parcubacteria bacterium
AAAAGAGTACGACAAATTAATTGATTTGTTTAAATCAGAATTTAAAATACTTTTAGATGTTCCTTTAGAAGAAATAGAAGATAAAATCATTAGAGAGGGAATTAAGAGAGTGAGAGAAGGAGATCTTAGTATTGCTCCTGGATTTGATGGAGAGTTTGGAAAGGTTAGTATTTTTTCTAAACAAGAAGTTCCTAAAAAAGTTTCTCAAAAAATATTATTTTAAATATTTATTTCTAGCAATGTTGTGCTCTTCTAGTGTTTTTGAGAAAACGGTTTCTTTATTTGGTTTTGAAAGGTAATACCAGTAATTGCTTTCTTTTGGATATATTGCTGCTTTAATACTTTCTATTCCTGGATTGCAAATTGGGCCCAAGGGAAGACCCTTGTATTTATATGTATTGTATGGAGAATTAATTTTAGTGTCTTCAATTGAAATACTTTCTTTCTTTTCATTTAGAGCGTAAATGATTGTTGCATCAACCTGAAGAGGCATATTAGCACCAATTCTTTTCCATAATATTCCAGAAACTATTTGCTTATCTTCATAAGTGATTACCTCTTTTTCAATTAAAGAAGCCATGGTTATGATTTCAAAGATTGTTTTGTTTTGCCTTGATATTTCTTGTCTTAGTTCAGGTGTTAGTTTTTTATCAAAATTATCCAAGATTATTTTTATAATGTTTTCTAAAGATTCGTCTGTTTCAAGAAGGTAGGTGTCAGGGAAAACATAGCCTTCTAAGCTTAAATTTTTAGGTTTATCTTTTAGGAAATCATAATTATATGAGGTTGAACTTAACAAATCAAGAACATTGTTTTTGCTGGATATTTGTTTTGATTCAAAATATTCTGCAATTTCTTTGTTAGTCCATCCTTCAGGAATGGTTATTTTGTTTTTAATTGTTTCTCCAGAAACTAAGATATTAATAATTTCATTATTGGACATTTTAGAATTAAGGAAATATTCTCCAGCTTGCATGCTTTTAAGGTCATTTTTAATAAAAGCAGTTAATAAAAAAATATATTGATTTTTAATTATTCCTTGGTTTTCTAGACTTGAAGCAATTTGTAAAACTGTTTCTCCTTTAGATATTGAAATTGTTTTTTCTTGATATTCTAGGTTTTTAGGATAAAACAATAATAAAAACATACTTAAGATTGCAAAAATTGATAAGATCTTTAATATTTTCATATATAAGTATTCTATTAGAGAATAAAGAATTGGTCAATCTGACCTTATTGACAAATAGTTTTTATTTCTATATCATTACTATATACATATGAACCCTTGCATAAAGACAATTTATACCATTGTTTCTGCCAAAAATACATTGGCATGGTTTAATGTCTTTATGACAGCTGAAAGGGGGTAAAATTAATAGCAATAATAGAATCTATATACTATTCAGCCTCCTTTCAACAAAGGAGGTTTGCTTATATATATATTCTTACAAATATGCATCAATATTATGTAACTAAGAAAAAATTAAGAGAACTTGAGGAAGAATTAGAAAATCTCAAGAAAATCAAAAGGGAAGAGTTCCAAAAAGGATCTCCAGCTGTATTTGAAGGTGAAGACGTTAACCCAGATTTTGCTTTTTATCAGGATAGCCTAGAAGAGCTTGATATGAGGATTGAGGAGTTGGAAAATGTATTAAAAAATTATATAATAATAAAAGCCCCTCAAGAGAAAGATAAAGTTTGTCTTGGAGCAAAAGTTATTTTTAAAGATGGTTCAGCTTCAGAAAATGAATTTAAAATAGTGGGAACATTAGAGGCAAATCCTTTTGAAGGAAAAATCAGCAATGAATCTCCTATAGGCATGGCGCTTTTAGGAAAAAGAGTTGGAGATATTGTTTCTGTTGGAAACAATAATAGTTACAGGATTGTTAAAATAAATTATGAGGAAGGTTAATAAGAAATATGTTATTTGTTTCTTAATTATTCTAACAGTTGTTTCAATTTTTTGGTTTGATCTAGTCTTCCTTAAAGATAATAGCGCCATATTTGCTGAAGAATTAAAAAAAGCAGGAGAATCTAGCGATGTTATTATTATTTTTAATGCTGGAGGGTTTGGTACTGTTGATCCTCAATATGCTTATGATTTTAAGCCAATAATTGATAATTTAGAACAGACTATTAAAGACATGAATTATACTGTTTCGGTTGTTCCTTATTACAGAACAAAAGAAACATTAATTGGCAGATTAGGGTATTTAAAAGAAATGTTTTTTGAATTTCCTAAGCATTCAGAAAACATGGCATACCAAATTAAAGAATTCTTAAAAGAAAATCCTGACGATAAGATATTAATGGCAGGTCTTTCTAACGGAGCAGCATTTGTTTCTTCAACCATAGATGATTTAGGAGAGGTTCCCAATAATGTTTTAGCAATAGAATTGGGTGCTCCTTTTTGGACAAACAGAAATACAAGCGATCACATTCTATTCTTAGACAATAACGGTAAAGATACATTAACAGTTGGTAATAAAAAAGAAATAATATTGTCTTTTATCAAAGCTCCATTCAAGTGGGTTTATTCAAGGATTATAAATAAAAGAATATCTTTAGCTGAAGCAATAGAAGCTCCTGGTCATCATTATTATTGGGACAACATAAAAGACGATGTAACTATTTTTGTTGAAAACAAATTGAAATAGCTTGCAGATAAGGTCTTTTTATAATACAATTTAGATAATGAAAAATCAGTTAATTCTTATTATACTTTCTTTTATTATTGGAATTATTGCCTTTATTTTTCTTGGAAAATGGATTGGCTGGGAAGAAATAGGCAAGGCCTTTAGTGTTTTTACTGGCATCCAAGGAGCGGTCATTCTTTTTATTACACTAATAATAGCCTTATTGGGAAACTGGAGATGGAGAGAAATTTTAAAAGATCAAGGCATCGATATTCCTTTTTTAAATCTTTTTAAAATATATTTAGGAGGTTACTCTATTATGTATCTTTTTCCTTCAATTCTTCTTGCTGGAGAATTTTTTCGCATGTATGGTTTAGGAAAAGAAAGAGGGCTTAGCTGGAAAAGAACAGCTCCGTCAGTAATTATTGAAAGAGTTTTAGAGTGGACATCTAATTTATTAGTAGTATTTTTAGGATTATTTCTTTTTGTATTTAAGATTAATTTTTTCTCAAAAAAGATTATTTTATTTTTCGGAGCAGCTTTTTGCTTTTTTTTGTTTGCAATAATATTTTTTTATACAGTAGCTTTAAGAAAAAGAAGTATAGTCCACTTAATTGTTAAAAAATACAAAGAAGAACAAGAAAGTGGATTAATCGAAGTAGAAAATCAAGTATTTAATTATTTTGATTTAAAATCAAGATATCTAATTAAAGGGTTAGCTCTTTCGTTTTTAAGAGCATTAGTTATGCAATTAAGAGTGTGGATTTTAATACTATTTTTAGGAGAAAATATTGGATTCTTGCATTCATTCTCAATTCTTGGTTTTTCTTATTTATCTTCAATGATACCTATTCCTACATCACTTGGAACCCATGAAGCAATACAAATTGGAGCTTTCAGATCAATTGGATTGCCAGTTTCAATGGCAGCAGCTTTTACTTTAATTATTAGAGCAGCAGAAATAGTAATATCTTTGTTCGGATTGGTATATATTATAAGAATGGGATTTAATTTAAAAAACAATATTTATGAAAATAAACAAGATAGTTAAATATTTGATATTGTCTGATATAGCATTTTTTACTGGTTGGGGGCTTATTACTCCTATTTTTCCTATTTTTATAATCGATAAGATTCATGGTGGTACAGCTTTGGTTGCTGGTATTGCATCAGCTATCTATTGGATAGTTAAGGCAATATTAGAATTTCCCGTTGGGACAATACTTGATAAATATGCAGGAGAAAAAGACGATTATCTATTTTTGATAGCAGGATTCTTTATTGCTTCAATTGTTCCTTTTGGATATATTTTTGCAATGTATCCTTGGCATATTTATTTGTTGCAATTATTTTATGGACTAGGCATGGCAATGGCTATTTCAGGATGGAGAGCAATATTTACTAAAAACATTGATAAGGGAAAAGAAGCATCGGAATGGAGTTTAGATAATTCATTGTTAGGATTTGGAACTGGGATAGCGGGAATAATTAGTGGATACCTTGTTTTTAATTTTGGATACATTTTTTCATTTATTTTTGCTGGAACGCTTGGCATGTTAGGAGTTTTGATCATATTTTGCTTAAGAAGAGAAATGAGTATTTCTGTAAGAGGGGTTCATGCTAATATTTGGGATTTTTTTAATAATGGAAAAAAGAAGCAAACACATCCCAACATTAAGGATATTATAAACGATAATAAAAGATGAAAAATCAAGAAGTTGCTCAAATACTTTTTGAGATAGGAGAATTTCTAGAGCTTCAAGAAGTTCCATTTAAACCTCAAGCTTATCAGCAAGCAGCTGTTTCTATTGATAATTTAGAAGAAGATATTAATAATATTTATAATAAAGAAGGAATTAAAGGATTAAAAAGAATACCAGCAATAGGAGAAAGTATTGCTTTAAAAATTGAGGAATATTTAAAAACAGGAAAGATTAAATATTTTGAAGAACTAAAAAAAACAACTCCAGTTGATGTTGATGAATTAACTAAAATAGAAGGATTGGGAGGGAAAAGGATTAAAAGACTATACAAAGAATTAGGAATAAAAACCTTAAAAGATTTAAAAAGAGCAGCAGAGGAGCATAGAATTGCCCCTTTATTTGGTTTCGGAGAGAAAATGGAAAAAAATATTCTCGAGGGGATGGATTTCCTTAAAAAGTCAAAAGGAAGATTTTTATTGAGAGACGTTTTAGATGATGTTGCTAGAATTGAAAATATGTTTGGAAAAATAAAGGGAGTTGAGAAAATATCTGTAGCCGGTTCAGTTAGAAGAAAAAAAGAAACAGTTGGTGATATTGATTTTTTGGTTTCAATTAAAGATGGTAGTGACACATATTTAATTAATAAAATAATGAATACTTTCGTGGGCATGGATGAGGTTATTAAAATAGTCAGTAAAGGAGAAACAAGATCTTCAATTAAAACAAGACAAGGACTAGATATGGATTTAAGGTTAGTTCCTTTATCTTCTTTTGGAGCAGCTTTGCAATATTTTACTGGATCAAAAGAACATAATATTGCTTTAAGAAGAATTGCTATTAAAGAAGGCTTGAAGCTTAATGAATACGGATTGTTTAAAGGAGAGAGAAAAATAAAAGGAGAAACAGAGGAAGAAATATACGAAAGACTTGGAATGGATTGGATTCCTCCAGAACTAAGAGAGGGGGAAGAAGAAATAGAATTGGCTCAAAAGCATCAATTACCCAAATTGATAGACAGAGAAGATATTAAAGGAGATCTGCATTGTCATACTAATTGGAATGGAGGAGAAAACTCAATTCAAGAAATGGCTGAAAAAGCAATTAGTTTAGGGTACAAATATTTAGGCATCGCTGATCATACAAAATCATTAGCAATAGAAAACGGATTAGATGAAAAGAGGCTATTAGAACAGAGAAAGGAAATAAATAAAATTAATCAGGAATTCGTAAACAAGGGGATTAATTTTAAAGTTTTACAAGGGTCAGAAGTAGACATTTTAAAAGATGGAAAGCTAGATATTAATGATGAGACCCTAAAAACTCTTGATTATGTTTCAATAAGCGTTCATTCGAATTTTAAGATGGGAAAAGAAGAAATGACAAAAAGAATATTAAAAGCAATGGATAATCCTTATGTTAAAATTTTTAATCATCCAACAGGAATGATTTTAGGCAAAAGAGACTCTTATGAGGTTGATGTAGAAGAAATAATTAAAAAAGCTAAAGAAAAAAATATTGCTTTAGAAATTAATTCTTATAGGCTTGATTTAAATTGTCAATTAGCTAAGATAACAAAATCAATAGGAGTAAAATTAGTTATTAATAGTGATGCTCACAATATAAAAGAATTAAACGATATTAGATTCGGTGTTTATAGTGCGAGAAGAGCAGGATTAGAGAAAAAGGATATATATGAAATCAACTAAAATTTTATTATTATTTTCCGGAGGATTAGACTCTTTATTATGTTTGAAGATTTTAGAAAATAAGGGAATAAAAGTAACTCCCGTATGTTTTTCTAGTTATTTTTTTGATTGCGAAAAATCTTTAAAGATAATCAAGCAAACAGGTTTTAAATTAAAAATAGTTAACATATCGGAAGATCATCTAAAAATTGTGAAAAAACCAATACACGGAAGGGGGGGAGGCATGAATCCTTGTATTGACTGTCATTTGTTAATGCTTAAAAAAGCTAAGCAAATAATGGAAAAAGAAAAATATGATTTTATTGCCACTGGAGAAGTCTTAGGACAAAGGCCTTTTTCTCAAAGTAGACAATCTTTAGAGTTGATTGAAAAAAAGGCCAAGCTTCAAGGAGTGATAATCAGGCCATTATCAGCCAAGCTTTTAAAAGAAACAAAATTTGGTCAAGAAGGACTATATGATATATCTGGAAAAGACAGAAAAAAACAAATTGAGTTAGCAAAAATATTTAAGATTAAAGAAATTCCTACGCCAGGAGGTGGCTGTATTTTAACAGATGCCAATTTTTCTTATAAGTTGAAAGAATTATTTAAAAGGAAGAAAAATTTTAATGGTGACGATATTCAATTATTAAAATTAGGGAGAACGTTTTTTTATGACACGTTTTTTATTGTTGTATCGAGGAATGAGAAAGAGGGCATAAAATTAAAAGAAAATAGAAAAAGAGGAGACATTGTTATTGAGCCTAATAATTTTCCAGGACCGACAATTTTAATTAGAAAAATCAAAAAATCATCCCAAGAAGAGATGATTAATTGTGGTTCTGACTTGATAATTAAGTTCAGTAAAAAAATTCCCGATAATCCTATTTTATCATTTCTATAATCTTTTCAACAGCTTCTGGTTTTTCTTTAACTAATATAGATAATATTTTTCTATCTATCTGTATGTCTTTTTTCTTCATTCCGGCAATAAATTTGTTATAGCTCAACCCTTTTTCTTTTAAGAAAGCGCTAAGTTGAACTTGCCATAAAGCTCTTTTAACTCTTTTCTTCACCTTTCTGTCCCTAGTTGCGTAACTTAAAGCTTTCATCAAAGCCTGTTTGGCTTCTTTGTATTTTGATTTTCTCCCCCATCTAAAACCTTTAGTTTGCTTGAGGACTTTTTTCCTTCTTTTGTTTGCTATTGTCCCTCTTTTGACTCTTGCCATATTATTTGCCTAATAATTTTCTTATTATCTTTGCTTCAGGTTCGGACATCTTTACCATTTTGCGAAGACCCCTTCTTTTATTAGAAGATTGTTTTGATAAAAGATGATCTTGTCCTACAGCTCTTCTTAAGACCTTTCCATTTTTTGTTACTTTGAATCTTTTAGTTAATGATTTTCTTGTTTTCATATTATTTCTTTAAAATAATCATTGATAATCCTTTTGGTTCTTTTTTTAATTCCTTTTCTGTTTTTATTTCTATTAATTCTTTTAATTGTTCTAAAAATTTATTAATTTTTCCTATTCCTACTTCTGACAATTGTTTTTCTCTTCCTTTTAATCTCAACTCTATTCTTATTTTATCTCCTTTTTTTAAATGTTTTTCTGCTGCTAACACTCTAGTTTTAATATCATTATCAGAAATATTAAAAGACAATTTAATTGTCTTGACTTCGCTTTTTTTGCTTCCAGCAACAGTCTTCCTTTCTTTTTTTTGAAGTTGGTAAAGATATTTGCCATATTCTCCAATTCTGCATATAGGGGGAGAGACTTTTTCAGTTACTTGAATTAAGTCCATTCCTTTTTCTTTTGCCATTTCTAATGCTTTTGTAATCGGCAAAATTCCTATCTGCTGGCTATCAACATCAATTACTCTTACTTCATCTGCTCTTATTTGATTGTTGTATAAAGGTTTATTCAATTTATTTGTGGAGGTGGCGAGTAGTGAGCTCGCGTCCAAAAGTTATCCAATAATAATTCTACAAGCTTATTCTGTCTTAATTTTACGCAATTACTGTTTTTAAGGCAGAAAGAATAACAATAATGCGGGCTCATAAATTTCAGTCACCAACCTTCTGAGCCAAAAAGTAGGTGCTTGTCTCGCATATATTGTGCCCTTGATATTTAGCGAGAATCGAAGTCAAGGACAGCATTAAGCGTAAGCTAATGCGGGTTCTTTAGAAAAGTCTACACTTATTAAAGATTCCCCAAGGTTTTACGAGGATTGAGACCTCGGCTTGCTTTATTATTTTCAAATTTCTGTCGAAGCAAATCACCCCCGTGTTTTTAATTCTCTTTTAATTTGTCTTTCAATATCTTTTTTCTTAATCGACTCTCTTTTATCAGCTTTCTTTTTGCCTTTAACAATAGCAAAAGAGAGCTTAATTTTGTGTTTTTTAGTATAAACCAATAATGGCACTAAAGTCAAGCCCTTTTCATTTGCTTTACCGATTAAATAATTTATCTCTTTTTTGCTCAAAAGAAGCTTTCTGTCTCTTTGAGGATCGTATGTTTTTTCAATATTAAGGGGCTGGTAAGGGAAAATATTAGCTCCAACCCAGAAAATTTCAGAATTGCCCTTTTTATTCTTTTTAATAACTATATATGTTCCGAGCATATTTACCCCTCTTGTTCTTAAGGATTTTACTTCTTGGCCAAACAAAACTATTCCTGCTTCAAAGGTTTCCAGTATTTCATAATCAAATTTTGCCTTTTTATTTTCTGATATTATCATGATTCCATTTTAGCTGATTTTGTGATAAAATAAAAGCATATTTAATCTTTAAAGTAAAGCATGGACACAAGAAAAGAAATCAAAAGCTTAGTTGAAAAAGCCATTAAAAAAGCCTATGGTATTGATTTTGACGTTCAAGTTTTAAGGCCGAAAGAAAAAGACCGTGGGGATTTTGCTATTAGCGCAGCTTTAGAAATTAGTAAAAAAATTAATAATAATCCTTTTGATATAGCTCTACAAATTAAAGACGAGATAAAAAGCGATTTGTTTCAAAAAATAGAAGTTGTTAATCCGGGTTTTATTAATTTTTTTCTTTCTCCAGAAATAATTAAAGAAGAAATTAAAGATGTTTTAAAAGAAAAAGATAGGTTTGGAAATTTAACTATTGGAAAAGGAAAAAATATTCAGATTGAATTTGTATCAGCTAATCCAACAGGACCTTTAACTGTTGGCAATGGAAGAGGTGGACCATTTGGAGATGTTCTAGGGAATGTTTTTAAAAAAGCAGGGTATAAAGTAGAAAAAGCATATTATGTAAATGATTTTGGAAAACAGATATTATCATTAGGACATTCAATATTAAAAGATGAAGAATCAAAATATCAAGGAGAATACATAGATAATTTAAATGAAAGAATAAAAGACAAAGATCCATATATTATTGGCAGAAAAGGAGCAGAGATAATCTTAAATGAAATGATTAAGAAAACCATTGAAAAGCTAGGAATAAAATATGATGAATGGTTTTTCGAGTCAGAGCTTCATAAAAAAGGAGAAGTAGACAAAGTAATAGAGTTATTAAACAAAAAAGGATTAATTTACGAACAAGACGGAGCTTTATGGTTTAAATCAACTAATTTTAAGGATGAAAGAGATAGAGTTTTAATTAAGTCAGATGGAGACAAAACCTATTTAGCTGGAGATATTGCTTATCATAAGTATAAATTTGAGAAAAAGAAATTTGATAAAGTAATCAACGTTTTCGGAGCAGACCATTACGGAGATGTTATAGGTTTAAAAGCAGGGGTAGAGGCAATCGGGTACAAAGATAAATTAGATATTATTTTATTGCAGTTTGTCACTGTGATGAAGGATGGGGCTCCTGTAAAAATGTCTAAAAGACTAGGAACAGCAATTACTATGGATGATCTTTTAGAAGAATTGAGTCCAGACGTAATTAGGTTTTTCTTTTTGAATAAAGCAGCCAATACTCATTTAGCTTTTGATTTTAATTTAGCTAAAGAAGAATCAGAAAAGAATCCAGTTTTTTATGTTCAATATGCTTATGCTAGAATTTGTAGTATTTTAAATAAATCTCAAAATTTTAAAATGCCAAAAGATTTTTCTTTATTGAACAATAAAAGAGAATTAGATTTAATGAAGCAAATTTTGAAATTTAGAGAAATTATAGAGGACACAACTAAAGATTACCAATTGCAAAGGATCCCTCAGTATGCAATTGATTTAGCAACAACATTTCATGGGTTTTATCAAGATTGTCAGGTTTTGGTTGATGATGAAAAATTAAAGAATCAAAGATTAGCTTTAGTGTTA
>JAGOOU010000011.1:0-5357 GCA_017992335.1 Candidatus Parcubacteria bacterium
TTGTCTATTTCCATTAAAAGCTCTTCTATTCTTGAAGCTTCTCCTGTTTTACTTTCTTTCTTGAAAATGATCTTAGGTACTGGTCTTATCTTCAATTTTTTATTTAAAACTTGCTGAATAAAATATACTTTTCTTTTAAGTAATTCTATAATCTCTTCTGATTTATCCTCTGGAAGAATAGAAATGTAAACTTTAGCTTCAATTAAATTAGAGGTGCTTTCTACTCTAGTTATGGTAAGCAAAATTCCTGGGAAAATGTCTACCTCTTTAAGGATAATTCCTCCTAATTCTCTTTTAATAAAAGCATTAACTTTTTCAATCTTCCACATATTTGAAAAATACTAATTCATCTCCTTCTTTTATTCTTTCGTGCCCTTGATAAAGAATTGCACATTCTTTTCCGGTTTTAACAGATTCAAAACTTTTTTTATTTGCTTGCAAGTCAATAATTCTTCCCTCCCCTATTTTCTCTCCATTTCTAATTATTTCAAGTGTTGCTGTTCTATTGGCTTCTCCTTCAACAACTATTCCTCCAACAATTTGTCTATTTTTTTCTGTTCTAAAAATAACAGAAATTTCCATTTTACCCAAATCGTTTCTTATCTTTTCTTTTTTAATTTTTCTCTCCATTAATTCTCTTGTTTTTTGAGCTAGACCATAAATTAAATCATATTCAAAAAACTTAATTTTGTCTCTTTCTATTAAGCTTTCCGCTGTCTTGTCTTTTTTAACTCTAAAAGCATATATAACGCTTTTTGAGCTCTTGGCAAGCTTAACATCGTTTTCATTAACATTTCCAACATCTGCTTTGACTACTCTTAAACAAACTTCTTCCTGGGGCAGTGTTTTAAACAATTCTTCAATTCCTTCCAAAGAACCTGTGGCGTCAGCTTTAATAATAATGCTTAGTATTGGTTTGTTTTCTTCTACACACTTAAAGCTACTAACAAAAACTCCACTCGTGCTAATCTTTTGCTTGGCCTCTTCCACTGTTTCGTAAGACAAAAATCTTTCTCCTACTGCTGGAACTTTGTCTAAGCCATTAATAACAACTGGCTCAGAAGGGTACCCTTCGGTTTTTTCTTTTCCCTGAAAATCTTCCAAAGAACGAATTTTACCTGAAGCAGAGTTTGTTCCAATAGCATCTCCTATTCTTAAAATTCCTTGCTCTACAATTGCTGTTGCTATCGGACCTCTTTTGTTATCTAAATATGATTCTATAATAACTCCCTCGGGTCTTGCATTAATATCTGCTTTCAATTCTTTCATTTCTGCAACCAATTGAATCAAATCAAGAAGTTCATCGATCCCCTTTCCTGTCTTGGCTGATATTTCAATACTTAAAACATCTCCTCCAAAAGATTCCACAAGTATTCCTTCTTTACTTAATTGTTGTTTTACCATTTCTGGATTAGATTCTGGTTTGTCTGTTTTGTTTAAGGCAACAATTGTAGAAATGCCTGCCTCTTTAATATGATTGATTGCTTCTTTGGTTTGTTTTTTAACTCCTTCACAAGCATCAACAACTAGAATAGCTATATCAGCTGCTTTTGATCCTCTAGCTCTTATTGCTGAAAAAGATTCGTGACCAGGAGTATCTAAAAAAGTAATTTTTTTATCTTTGTATTCTATTTGATAGGCTCCAACATGCTGAGTAATGCCTCCTGCTTCTTTTTCTAATACATTAAAATTCTTTATTGCCATTAATAAAGAAGTTTTTCCATGATCAATGTGTCCTAAAATTACAACTACTGGTGGACGAATTATTAAGTTTTCGTTATTTTTTTCCATAATATTCTTTTGCTTTCTTAACTGCTTCTCTCTCTTCCTCTGACAATTGATAAGTTGACTCGCCTTTTACAACTGGCTTAGCGAATATCCTTACTCCATCATTAGTGTAAATTGAAGTCAAAACAAAACCATTATTATTTTCTTCCAAAAGAGCTAAAGAAAAACTTTGATCTCCTCCGCTTTCTTTAAAAGGGTTATATCTTATTAATCCCATTTTTCTTAAAGCGCGATTATTTTTTTCTTTCTCTTTTTTCAATTCATCAGAAAGCAAAGCAATCTTTTCTTCTAGGCTTTTAATATGTTCTATGGCTTGCCCAATTGTTTTGATTTCTTTTCTTCTTAAAAACATGCTATTGCGGAGCGGAGAGGGTGAGATTCGAACTCACGGTAGATTTCTCTACAATGGTTTTCGAAACCATCCCTTTAAGCCGCTCAGGCACCTCTCCTTTTTTAGAGTAATATTTAAAGTTATCACTTTTTCCTAATTAAATCAATGATAGATTTAATAAAATTAGGAAAATCGTTATCATAATTAATCTTCGAAGGGATTATATAAGGAAAATTAAAACCAATAATATTAACAAGCTTATTGGCACATCTTCCCTTAAACATTTTATAGTTAAAAAATCTCTTTGTTTGTTTCTCGTATTCTTTAAAATCAGGAAAAGTATTTGTTAAAATTTTTGCTGCTGTAAGTCCCCAAATTATCCCTCCCCCACTCCAAGGCTTGGTTAATCCCATTGCATCTCCACACAAAGCAATATTATTCTTTTTTGAAAAAATTAAACCAATAGGAACTGGGGCAACAATAAATTCTTTTTTTTCTATATTATTTTTCTCAAGAAAATTTAATAATATTTTTTTTGAATATTTTGAATTACTTAAAATGCCATATTCGGTTAATTGTCCTCTTGGTATTTTCCACAAAAAACCATTAGAGAAAGGAAACACATCTGTGAAGTTGTTGCCATTCTTTGTATCAACAATAACCTGCATACCAATTTTCATTTTGGGATCTTTCAATCCTAATTCCTTTCTAATAATTGAAAATGGGCCATCACAACCAATAACATAATCAAATCCACAAGGAATTGTTTTTATGTTCTCCCCTAAAATAACATTTACACCCTTTTGTTTTAATAATTTTAACTGTTCTTTAATTAATCTGTCTCTATTTAGAACAAGGTGTCTTGGATTAAAAATCAAACTTATAGTTTTTTTAGGAAAATTAATTTTGCAGCAATCAATAATGTTTTCGATACAATCATCGCTGAAGGAAATAAAATCTCTTATTCTTTCTGAAACTAATGTTGAACATGGTTTAAACCCTATTTCTTCTTCTTTTTTTCTGTCATATAAAAAAACATCGAGATTTTTCTCTTTTAGCTTTAAGGCAATATATATACCAATAATACCGCCTCCAATGACTGCTACTTTCTTCATGGAGCGGGTGAAGGGAATCGAACCCTCATAAACGGCTTGGAAGGCCGATACTCTGCCATTGAGCTACACCCGCATAATATATATAATTTTCAAGTCGGGGCACTGAGATTCGAACTCAGAATAAATCTTCCCAAAAGACTCGTGATAGCCGTTTCACTATGCCCCGTATGATATAATTATATATCATTTTTTTCTGTTTCAGTCAAAGATTTTAATTATGTTGCATCTTTGGTTATTAATTGTTAAAATACATTAAAGATAATAATAATTTAAATTTATGAAACCTGAAAACAACGAAAAAAACTACAATAATTGTATTTGCGGAGCGTGCCCTTCTTATGACGAATGCTGTAAAAATTCATCAGAAAGGGCTTTTTGTGCAGACAAAAGATGTTCTTGTAACGTTGAAAGAAAGGGTTGTATTTGTGGTAATTGCCCGGTTTACAGAGAAAACAATCTTTCAGGAGGATACTTTTGTATTGATGAAAGAGGATATTAATAATAACCTTGCTTTTTAGGTCTATTTTTGGTATTAATATATATACTTGTCCCCGTAGCTCAATAGGACAGAGCGACAGACTTCTAATCTGTAGGTTGTGCGTTCGATTCGCACCGGGGACACAAGTCATGGTGGCTATGGTGTAATAGTAGCACAATACCCTGTGAAGGTATTTGTACGGGTGCAAATCCCGTTAGTCACCCATCTGTTGACATAAACTATTATTTATGTTATGTTATAAATATCATCAAATGGTGATATTGTTGCTTGAAAATTCAATTAAAAAATTAATGGTTGACCGAAACATTGAATTCGGACTAGCAGTGGAATTACTTTATGAACAACTAACGACCTTTGAACAGTGGCTCGGGGTCTACTACTTCGCAGAATCAGAAAGCGAGATTGAAAAGCTTGCTTTTCAAAAGATGTCAGAATTGGCAGAAACATTTGAACAGTGGCTCGGGGTCTACTACTTCGCAGAATCAGAAAGCGAGATTGAAAAGCTTGCTTTCCAAAAGATGTCAGAATTGGCAGAAACATTTGAGCAGTGGCTCAAGATCTACGACTGCGCAGAATTTGGAAGCGAACTTAAAAAGCTTGCTTTCCAAAAGATATTAGAATTAGTAGAAACATTTGAGCAGTGGCTCAAGGTCTACGACTGCGCAGAATTTGGAAGCGAACTTAAAAAGCTTGCTTTTCAAAAAATAAAAAAAATAATACAGGCGCAAAATAATTAAATTTAAGCGCTTCTTTTTTTATCTCAAGTTTAATAATTGTAATCTATCCCCTATCTCTACCCAGTCCAAAGTTCTGAATGTATCACATAGCCAACCCATATATTGACATAAATTATAATTATGTTATATTATAAACATCACTAAGTGGTGATATTGTTGCTTGAAAATTCAATTAAAAAATTAATGGTTGACCGAAACATTGAATTCGGACTAGCAGTGGAATTACTTTATGAACAACTAACGACCTTTGACCAGTGGCTCGAGGTTTACAACTACTCAGAATCAGGAAGCGAACTTGAAAAGCTTGCTTTCCAAAAGATGTCAGAATTGGCAGAAACATTTGAGCAGTGGCTCGAGGTCTACAGTCGTGTAAAATCAGGAAGCGAACTTAAAAAGCTTGCTTTCCAGAATATGTCAGAATTGGCAGAAACATTTGAGCAGTGGCTCAAGATCTACGACTGCGCAGAATTTGGAAGCGAACTTGAAAAGCTTGCTCTCCAAAAGATGTCAGAATTGGCAGAAACATTTGAGCAGTGGCTCAAGATCTACGACTGCGCAGAATTTGGAAGCGAACTTAAAAAGCTTGCTTTCCAGAATATGTCAGAATTGGCAGAAACATTTGAGCAGTGGCTCAAGATCTACGACTGCGCAGAATTTGGAAGCGAACTTGAAAAGCTTGCTTTCCAAAAGATATTAGAATTAGTAGAAACATTTGAGCAGTGGCTCGAGGTCTACAGTCGTGTAAAATCAGGAAGCGAACTTGAAAAGCTTGCTTTCCAAAAGATGTCAGAATTGGCAGAAACATTTGAGCAGTGGCTCAAGATCTACGACTGCGCAGAATTTGGAAGCGAACTTAAAAAGCTTGCTTTCCAAAAGATATTAGAATT
>JAGOOU010000011.1:5457-15703 GCA_017992335.1 Candidatus Parcubacteria bacterium
AAAAAATAATACAGGCGCAAAATAATTAAATTTAAGCGCTTCTTTTTTTATCTCAAGTTTAATAATTGTAATCTATCCCCTATCTCTACCCAGTCCAAAGTTCTGAATGTATCACATAGCCAACCCACTTTAACTTTTATCTTCAAATATTATTTCCAAACAACTTTAATATTTATACTTTTCATTAACTACCTCCCACAATAACTGTTTGGATGTTAATCATTTTCTTATAAATATTATTTGTTTTCAATAATTCTTTGTGGGTTCCTTCGCCTGCTACTTTTCCTTTATCCAAAACAATTATTTTGTCTGCATCTTTAATGGTTGACAATCTATGGGCGATAATAATAGTTGTTCTTCCATGGGAAGCTCTTTCTATTGATTCTTTAATTAAAGACTCATTCTCAACGTCTAAACTTGATGTTGCTTCATCAAAGATAAGAATTGAAGGATTTTTAATTAAAGCTCTGGCTATTCCCACTCTCTGTCTTTCTCCTCCTGAAAGCTTTACTCCCCTTTCACCTATTATTGTATCTATTCCTTTTTCCATGTTTCTAACAAAACAATCAACCCTTGCTGTTTCTATTGCTTTTTTTAATTCCTTTTCTTCTACTTTTTCATTGGTTCCAAAAAGAATATTATATCTTAGTGTATCATCAAAAAGAACAATGTCTTGAGGAACCATACCAATTGCTTTCCTGTAATCAGATAAAGACAGCTCTTTTAAGTTGTGACCATCAATTAATATTTTTCCTTTTTGCGGGTCATAAGCTCTAATTAACAATTGGATAATTGTTGATTTTCCTGCTCCACTTGCTCCGACAATTGCTACTCTTTGTCCAGGTTCTATTAATAAATTAATGTTTTTTAAAGCTGCTTGTTCTCTTAATTCTTTATCCTTAATATCTCTTGCTGGATAATTAAAAGAAACCCCTTTATACTCTATTCTTCCATTAAAATTATTAATAATAACTGGATCGTCTATTTCCTTAATATCTGGTTTTGTTTCTATGAGATAAAAATAGTTTTTGATTTCAGAATAAAGCCTAGATAATCTTCTTTGAGTTCTTGATAAATACCATATTCTATCGAAAGCATTATTTGACCAAGACAAGACTACAACTAAAAATCCTGGAGTATATACTCCTTTATAAACTAGAGATATTCCTAAAATTAAGGCTCCTACTCTAGTTATTCCGGAAACCATATTCCTCATTTGAGCATAATTAATAAACCTTAGCCAAACTTTTTTCTCTTTAGCAATAATCATAGCCATATTGCTATCATATTCTTTAATCACTTCCTTTTCTTTAGCGTTAATTTTAATCAAAGATATATTTCTTAATAGTTCTGATTGTTTTTTATCAGAATCAGCCCATCTATCTTGAAGGGTTTGAAGGTCTTTGCCTAAAATAATGTTGGTATAGAAGGTAAAAAAAAGAAAAATGAAAACTCCAGCCATGACAATTGCTCCTAGAAGAGGAGATAAATAAAACAAGGCTACGATTGTTACAAATACTTGAAGAAATGCAGGAATAATTTGATAGATCATTGTATTGCCCAGTTCAATTAGCGCATTCTGTCCTCTATCAATTATGCTTTTCTTAATTCCTGAATTTTGATTTTCATGCTGTCCAATTGAAAATTCAAAAACCCTATTCAATGTTTTGTTTGCCACGCTTCTTGGAATATCAAACTCAAATTTCTTAATCTCTATATTCTCTCTGACATAATTAACAATAATCTCATTGAAAAATATAATTCCTAAGGAAAGAAGACAGAGCATTATTACTTTTTCCATTTCCTGGCCTTGCAAAATACCATCAACAACTTTTCCATAAATATATGGAGAAATAAGAGCTAAAGACTCATTAACAATCATTAAAAGAAATATTATTAAAACTACCCTTAAAAAGGGCTTGTAAATATCTTTAATTCTTTTTAGGAAATCCCAAAATGTTAATTCCATTATTTTTCTATAATTTATTTTAATCAAAATTCCTTTTTAATTTCTCTTTTTTTGATTGAATTATTTTGTTTGTCCTATTTTCAGCTAGAGAGCCGCAATCAAGAGTTCCTATTGCCATTAAAATTGCTTCTTTTTCTTCTTTGTTTAAAGAATAATTATTTAAAATATTCATTAATATTTTGATTGCTTCTTTATATTCCATGATATATTGTTATTTTAACATAGAATAATACTTTTTAAAATAAAAGAAGCTCTCATTGAGAAGTTCTTTTTATAAAAGTTCTCAACGAGAGCATTGTAAGTCCCATATACTGCCGGGATCAGCAGTTTTCGCGCTCAATTATCTGTAAGCGCCCCAGCTTTATGCTATGCTTGGATCGGTGCATTGGTACTACGGTGTTAAGGCGCTGGAACCTCAACAATTATTTTATATTAAATATTTAAAAAATTGTCAATAGAAACAAATTATTTATAAAATCAAAAATTGTGATTAAAACATGGCATTTAAAATAGTCTAAACACAATACAACTAATGTGTCCTATGCTTTGCTTAGCTCTCCTCTTTCAACAAGTTCTTCTTTAAACTTTTTGATTATTGGATTTTTAGCCCAAAACGCATTAATGTTTGTATATCCTGAATCTGCTTCTTTTTTATATTCATCAGGTATTCCAAATGTTTGCTCTTTATAATCTTCTGGCTTATAAACAAGGTGACCCATCTGGCAAATCTTTTCTTTAATACCATAATCATTCATTCCAACTCTTGGATCATATATATTATCAATATACACTCTCCCCTTGTCATCATAAGCCATAGCAAATATTAAATCATCTCCCTCTGGACTTTTGACTTCGTATTCTTCTATACTAATATCTCCTTTTTTATAACTATCTACTATCTTTTCTTTTGTAAAATCTGGAATTAAACTCTGAGGAGGATTACGAGAAAATCCATATTCAAATAGTCCACTAACTCCATCATAATATTTTTGAGCAAATTCTTTAAAATAATCTGGAACATTAGAACCATTAAGAAATTCTGATATATTTTTCCTTTTTTCTGGATATTTGTTATACCAATCTTCTATCTCTGCTTTTGCTATTGGATTTTGATTAAGTTCTTCGAAAGCTTCTGCAATTTTTTTGTAATATTCTTGAGTTTCACTTTTCGTTAAAGAAATATCTTTAACGGATTTATAACATCCCTTGTCCAAGCTAACATGTCTACTCTCGTTAGAAAAATACATATAATTCATGAAAAACTTCTGACAAAATTCTTGGTACCATTTCCATTCTGGATTTTTTAATTCAAGATATTCTTCTTTAAATTCCAATTCATCTATAAGTCTATTAGATTGTTTTTCTGGAATGTATTTACTAAGATAGTTATTAAAATTATTATCTTTTTTAAAGGAAGAAATAATTTTATATATATCTTTATCTAACTTAGCGCTTTGAACATAATGATGAAGACGATTATCTTCCTCCCCCTTCATTATTCTGTCACCATCTTTTCCAGGATAAGACTTCCATTGATTATCAGAATCAGAGATACGAAACAATCTAGTTTTCCATTTGTTTTCATCTTTAACTAAAGCGATTATCTTTTCTCCGCTCCCACTTATATCTGTGAACATAAACTCTCTGCCATCTATTATGGCATAATTTTTAAACTTATCCTTTATTTCTTCATATATTTTTTGAACAGATTCAGGTTGTTCTTTAATATTTGATTCTATGTCTTTAAAGGCTTCTTCTATTGCTTCTTGACTCTCTTTTGGATTTAAAATTTCTGTGCTTTTTGTTTCTTTTAACAATTCTTCTTGCTCTGTATTATTAGGTAATTCAGTTTTAACTTCTTCTGTTTCTTTTATTTCTTTATTCAAACTCTGGGTTATTTCTTGTTTATTTTCCAATGGTTTTATTAATTGATCTTCTGATTTTTCATCCCATCTATCAAACAACTCTTCTTTGTCCTCAATCTCCTTTTCTTTAGTATTATTTATTAATTCCTCATATTCTTTTTCAATCTGAGGCTTGATATTCTCACCAATGCCAAATTTATAGGAATACTCTCTCCATTTATTCAACTCTTCTTCAACAGTAAATATTTTTTCTTTTTCTGAACTCTCTCTAAATTGCTTCTCTGCTTCTTGATAATCAGAAGTACCAACTATTCTATCAAATAATTCATTTTTATCTTCTCCATTAATTAAATCATCTTCTAATTCTTCTCTTTTAAGTTCACTGTTTTCTTCTTTTTCTGTTGGCATAATATAAGAGATTAATCTTCATTAGCTAGGCCTTCAAGAAGCTCTAATCTTGCTTCTAGTTGAGACAAAATAATTTCTACTTGTTCTAGTCTTTGTTTCAATTGAGGGTCTTCTTCTTGCTCTAATTTTTCTATTATAGACCTTCTTTCTTCATTTAATTCTTCCATCTTATTTTTCGTGTTTTGCTTAAGCTCTATAACGTTTTCTCCTATCTTTTGCAATTCTTCTGGACTCTTTTCTTGTCTTGATTCTTGTTCTTCAAGTGGTTGTTCAAAATTCATATTTTTATTTTTATTTATTATTATTTTTCTCTTCTTCTAACCTTTGCTTTATTTTACTAACATGACTTTTTGTTTGTTCTTCGAGCACTTTTAAGTGATTTTTGATTGACTCTGAATCTGTAGAGATAATATCAAAATAATTACTTTCTATCATCGAGGTCTCGAAATCATAAGCAATCCCTAAAGCATCTATCAAACTTATATCTTCTTTTGCTTTTTCTATTGCTTCTTTAATATTTTCATTTAAAAGCTTAACTGGCTGTATTCTAAACCTTTCTTTAAAGAAAACTTCTTTATTGCTGTCTATAATGTTTTTTAAATTAATTATATTAGAAAAATGCATTTTCTCATCTTTAGAAATGCTCTCCCAAAATTCTTTTTCAAATTTATTAGCATAAGCTAAATAAAGGTCTCCAATAAGAGATTCGTTTTCAGCCATTGTATCTATGATTTCTAATTGATTTTTATCCATATTATAATTATTTTATTCTTTAATTATCATTTAAAAGGTGCATTAATAGCTTTAATTAATTCTTGCTTTTTCTTTGCAAAAACATCCTTGTTTTTTGCTTCAATTACTAACCTTAAAACTGGCTCTGTATTAGATGGTCTTAGTAAAAACCAGAAATCATCAAAATCAATTCTCAAGCCATCTATTTCCGTAATCTTTCCCTTGCTATACATCTTCTTTAATTTTTTCATTTTTTCTTCCTTTTTTTCTGTAACAAAATTTATTTCTCCTGAATGATAATATTTTTGGAAAGGACTAATCATCTTTGACAAAGGTTCTCTTTCTTTTTTAATTCTTTTAAGAATTTTCAAAAGAACGATAAAAGGGATTTCATAAAATAATTTTTCCCCATAATAATAATGACCGGACATTTCTCCTCCAAAAATAATATTATCTTTTCTCATTTTTTCCTTTATTAAGGAGTGGCCAATACAGAATTGAATTCCTTTCCCCTCTTTAATGCTTTCTTTAATAATATTACTTGAACGGATGTCATAAAGAATTTTAGATTTTTTTCTTTTGGATAAAGGTAATTCTTCAAGAATAATTTTTGCCATAAGAGCTGTTATGAAATCTCCTGGAATTGGCTCTGCTTTTTCATTAATGAAAATAACCCTATCAGCGTCTCCGTCTAAAGCTACTCCCATATCTGACTTTTTCTCTTTAACTAATTTAATAATATCTCTCAAATTATCTTGAATCATCGGATCTGGAACATGATTGGGAAAAGAACCGTCTGGATTGCAATAAAGAGGATAAACTTTTATTCCTGTATTTTTAAGAATTTTTAAAATTATCGGACCCCCTACCCCGTTTCCAGCATCAATAGACAAAGAGATGCCCTTAAGTTCTCCCTTTTTAATTCTCGCAAGTTTTAAATTAGATTGAATATATTCTTTCTCAATATTCTTTTTTGATATCCTTCCTCTCTTTATTTTATTATTCTTTTCTTTTACAAATTCATGTTTTAAAAGATAGTCTCTCATCCAAAAGATTCCAGAATCTCCTGCCACAGGAATTGCTTTCTCTCTTGTCATTTTTAGTCCATTAAAAGGATTGGGATTGTGAGAAGAGGTAATGATAACTCCACCGTCGTAATCATACTTTGATACTGCGAAATAAAGCATTGGAGTAGTAATTAATCCCAAATCAACAACATCTCCTCCCTCATCTCTTACTCCATCTGCAAATCCCTTAAACAATCTTGGAGAAGATTCACGAATATCTCTTCCTACTGCAATTTTTAATTTCTTCTTTTTATTTTTCTTTTTTAAAAGAAGAATAAAACACCTCCCTATTTGGTAAGTTGTTTCTTCATTGATCTCTTGGGGATAAATTCCCCTTAGATCATATAATCTAAAAATATTCTCGTTTATCATTTTTAACAATTATGGATTATAGATTAATTTTATCTTAATTCTGTATTTTTTCAAGGCTCAAAAAATTAAGGAATTTTAATAGTAGAATAGATGTTTTTTATTTGACAAAATAAAACATTTAACATATGTTTAGCTTGTCTTTTAAAATTGAAAAGGTGTTGAGAATGCTGACTTTTGATGAGATAAAAATCTTAATCACGTTTGCGTCGCTGATGATAAGCATACCATCCGCTATGCTTTTTATTCTTTTGTGTAGACATTTGAACAACATCAGCCCTACTGATTCTTGGACTGGCCCAGTTAAGACTTCTTATATTGCAACCATTCTTTCCGCCATTTGTTGGCTAACAAGTCTCTGTCTTGTCCTTCAAAAAACAAGAATTGTTGTAGCTATCGGATTGATGATTACTATGCTTGTAGCATCAGCACTTTTAACAGGAGTGTTATTCTCTGGAGCAGTCATAATGACTGTCAAAAATCCAGAAAAAATGGCTAATGTAAAGAAGAAAAGCAATTTATTATCAGGTATGTTCAAACTTTATACCTGATTTTTTTATTTCCTTTCCTTAAGCTCTGATTTTAATTCTACTATTTTCCCATCTCTTAAAACAGAAAGTCTTATAACACTACCAACACTATACTTAGATATAATGTCAGCTAAAGGATTGTCTTGAGTAATCTTCTCATTATTTATCTCTAAAATAATATCATATTCTTCTATTCCAGCTAAATCAGCACTTGAACCTTTGGCTATGGCTGATTCTCCAAACATTTCCCTGACAACCAATGCTCCATGACTAACATTTATCTTGTTAGTTTTTGATATCTCTGGATTTAAGATTATATACTTAACTCCAAGATAAGGCCTTTTAATCTTGCCTGCTTTTTTAATTTCTTTTAAATCTTCTTTGATATAATTAATTGGCAAAGCAAAACCAATATTCTCTGCTCCCATAATCATAGCTGTATTAATTCCTATTACCTCTCCATCCATATTAACTAAAGGCCCTCCAGAATTGCCAGGATTAATTGCAGCATCTGTTTGAATAAGTCCTCTTAAAGGAGTGACATTAGAATTGAAATTACTGCAAGCATTGATTTTTCTGCTCAATCCAGAAACTATTCCTAAAGAAAGAGTGTCTTCAAATTCTCCTAATGGATTACCTACTGCTAATACTTCTTCTCCTAGTTCTAATTTGTCAGAATCTCCCAACTTCAAAAAAGGAAAGTCATTGCCTTGTATTTTAAGTATTGCCATATCAATCAAAGGATCTTTATCTAATACTTTTGCCTTGTATTTATGGTCTGGATCGATAATAACAGTAAAATCAGCCTCCTTGTCTTCAACTACATGATTACAAGTTAGAACATAACCATCTTTAGAGACAATAAATCCTGACCCTCCCCCTATTTTTGTTTTCTGATTTCCTTTTATTTTCTTAGGAAAAGCTATTTTTTCTCCTTTAAAAGGTAGAAAGCAGTATTCTTCTATTTCAGGCAAATACCTTGAAGCAACAATGGTTATTACTGCTGGACAAACTTTTTTAGCTATTGAAACAATTGGAGATTTTTTCATATTTTCACTGTGCCCCCGACAGGAGTTGAACCTGTGACCTTCACCTTAGGAGTGTGCTGCTCTATCCTCTGAGCTACAGGGGCGCGATTATTTTTTATTAAATTAAGCAAATTATTTATCTTTCTTCTTATTGAAACATCGTGAATAGTAATTCTGCACATACCATTTGGATATCTATTTCTTTTTGTCTCTAAAATTTCTGGCTTATAAAAACTAGATAATGGCAACTTAGTAGTGTCTGACCAATAATTTATTGCTTTGTTTATATCATTTCTTTTTTCAATTCTTACCATTATCCTTATTTTTTTATTATCCACTTCTAAAATTTTTCTGAAAAAGTCCATAATTAATTCTATCATTTTTGGATCTGTATTTGTAAAGCCTGCACTTTTGCCTATTGAGTTATATCCTTCTGCCCAATAAAGCATAATTCCTGACAATAGTAAAAATTGAAAATTATTTTCGGGAATTAGTTTTATTTTTTCTTCAGCCCAAATTTTTGCTTTTTTTTCATCCTCTCTCGCATTATTCACTAAATATTTAATAAGCTTAAAATTTCTTTGTTTTTCTTTAATTCTTTCTTTCTGAGCTTGGGTAAGATTAATATTAAAACACCACCGAGAAAGAGTGCTATTACTTACTTTAAAGTCTATTTCTTCTAAAATTTCTCCATAAGTAAATCCTTTACTTCTTAAAGAAACAACCTTTTTATATAAATCTTTTTTTCTGAGCATTGTATACAATATACCAATTTTAATCAATTATATCAAGCTTGTTTTTTAATTAAAAAAATATATAATAAGCCCGTAGGGGCCCGTAGTATAGAGGTAACACGCGTCCATGGCATGGATGAGTCCGGGGTTCAATTCCCCGCGGGTCCACAATAAAAAAATAAACCATTTGTATGGTTTAAATTTATTTAATTAAGCTCCTTTGGGGAAAACATTCATTTCTGTAGTCGAATATTTCTTCCCCTTCATAATAATATGTTAAATAATAATAGTAGTCTATTGTGTGATGATAATAAAACCTTCCTTTTTTATTTCTCTTTAAAAGAATTGGCCAGTCAGTTAAAAGAAATTCATCGCTCAAGCCTTTTGTTACAATTATTTCCTGTATTTTTGAAGAATATTCAAAAAGAATTAATGTTTTATTTCTGTAATCAACTGTCGTTGCATTATAATCCGCTGCGCGAATCATTAAGTCGCTTCCATCTGAAAGATTTAATAATGTTCTTTTTTGACCAATAATCTTCTGCTGTTTTACATTCTTAATCGATATTTTCATTCTAATCTTCTCCATTTAAATGAACTGTGGTTTGAAAATATCAGAAATTAAAATAATGTCAAATTAAAACCGCCCTCTTGGAGGACGGCATTAATTTATCAATATTTTATCTTACAGCATCTTTTAAAGCTTTTCCTGCTTTAAATTTAGGGCTCTTCATTGCTGGAATCTTGATTTTTTCTCCTGTTTTAGGATTTCTTCCTTCTCTAGCTGCTCTAGCACCAACTTTAAATGTTCCAAATCCTGTTAGAACAACTTCTCCTCCCTTTGATAAAGCTTTTGTAATCTCTTCAATAATAGTGTTTAAAGCTTCTGTTGCATCTTTTTTAGATGCAGCTGTTTTTTTAATAATTGATTCAATGATGTCTTCTTTTGTCATTTTTGCCATATTGTTGAAAGTTTTAAGATTAAGAATTAATTATTGATTAATTCTTAAAATTAAAACCTATTTAGAATTAGTGTCGACCTTTAATTTATTATTTTGCGTATTCTACCACCCTCATTTCTCTAATTAAATTTACTTTGATTTCACCAGGATACCTTAATTCTTCTTGTATTTTCTTAGCAATTTCCCTGGCTAATTTGTGAGAAGTTAAATCGTCAATATCTCCTGGTTTAACAAACACCCTTATTTCCCTTCCTCCTTGGATAGCATAAGCTTTTTCAACTCCCTGGAAAGAAGTAGCAATGTCTTCTAAATCTCCTAATCTCTTTAAATAATTCTCTAGAGAGTCTTTTCTTGCTCCTGGTCTTGCTCCAGAGATTTGATCAGCTGCTTGGATGATTCTTGCTTCTACACTCTCATAAGGATATTCTTCATGATGAGATTTAACAGCAGTAATCACTCTCTCATTTATTTCAAATTTCTCTAAAATCTTAGCTCCTATATCAGTATGAGACCCTTCTATCTTATAGTCAAGGGCTTTTCCAATATCATGAAGTAATCCTGCTTTCTTTGAAAGAGACACAT
>JAGOOU010000012.1 GCA_017992335.1 Candidatus Parcubacteria bacterium
TTCTCAAAGTGTTTTAATAATGCTAATTTCTTATTCTTCTTCCAAGATAAATAAAATGCAACCAATGTTTCCTTACGAGTTCCTACACACTCAAAAGGCTTAATGTTCTTTTCTCCTAAAAGTTCCATCATTAATGGAATCAATTCTTTTTTATCAAGTAAGTTTTCTTTAAATATTTTTATCAAATGTTTCTCTTCAACAAAAGGATACAAAGCAACAAAAACAAAAAGACATTTAGGGCATGCTCCGCACCACTTTCCAGTTTTCTTTTTAGTACCAGAGTAAGTTCTTTGAGACTCGTTGCAACTTAAAAATATGTTAAAATATTTAGGCATTTTAGAAAACATCTGAGCAATCTGTAATTCATAAAAAGGCCTTAGAATACTAAAATAATTAGCATCAGATAAATATTTAGTAGTATATTCTCTAAAATCGTTTTCAAATTCAAAAGTCTTTGAGTATTGATGATTAACTTCTTTACCTAAATATTTAACATTACCTTCATTAGAACTTTCTTCATTACCTAAAATAATATACTTTTTATCAAATAAAGCAGAAACAATTAAGCTTAAAAAGGATAAGTAAGCGACAAATGGTGTATGTCCATTGTAAAATCCTTGTCTATTCATCTTCAAAAGCTTTTTATAAATTTCTCTTTTAACAACAATCAATTCGCACCCCTTGGTCATTCTTATCACCTGTTTTGTTGGGTTTAAGGCAAAACAGGAAACATTCTTTTTCGCTTTTTTAGCTAATTCTAAAGCAACTGCAGAATCTTTTCCTCCTCCAATCAAAACCATTGCTTTATCTCCTTTAATATTAATTTTTTTATTAATCTTCTTTCCTTTAGTTTCAATTGAAACATTAATAAATTTTAATTTGTTTTCATAAAAGAATTGTCCCATCCCCTTGGTTAATAATTTTTGCCACCACTTTTTCTGAAAATTATCAAGATATCCGCACTCAATTATAATCTTTGGAGAACAAACTGCTTTCCAGTAGCTAAACATTTCAATCAATCCTAAATTAAAAACTAAATTAGAAATGTCTTTTTTTGCTTTAACATTTTTAATAATCAATTTAGGATTAAACACAATATCCCCTGTTTTAAAAACAAAGCTAACCTCAAGATCCTTGCCTATCTTTTTAAAAGAATATTTTTCGTATGTAAATACAGGATATTTCATGTCAGTAATCGTATTGAAACGCCCAATAAAGCTAAGACAACGCCAACTATCCAAAAACGCATTGTGATTTGAGGACCAGTCCATCCAGTTGCTTCCAAATGATGATGAATTGGAGTTGATAGCCAAATTTTCTTTTTCCTAAACTTCTTTGATAATAATTGAATTATTACTGAACCGGTTTCAATCACTAAAATACCAGCGATAATCGGCAAGACAACAACTGAGTTGGTTATAAAAGCAATGGCTGCCATTGTAATAGACAATCCTAAAATTCCGGTCTCTCCCATATAAAATTTAGCTGGCGGTATATTAAACCAAAGGAAACTAAATAAAGTTCCCAATATGACTGCGCAAAAACTAGCTAATTCAATTTGTCCTTGAGCAAAAGCAATAATTGCAAAAGCTCCGAATATGGAGCTAAATACGCCTCCAGATAGGCCATCTATTCCATCAACTACTCCACTCGCCCAAGAAGCTAAACAAACAATAATAAATAATACAATGTACCAAATACCCAATTCTAAATCAAAACCATTGGGAAAGTTAAGCAACATTGGAACATGAATTGATGACCAACCAAGTTTGTAATAGAACCACAAGCCTCCAATTAATCCAATTATACAAACCAATAAAAATCTTGTTCTGAATTTTAATCCTCCACCCACATATTTTCCTTTTCCATAAACAACTAAAATATCATCAATCAATCCAATAATTGAAGCAGTAATTAAAGCAAAGATGGGAATCCATGTTTGTTCTCTTGACAAAAAGTTTAAATCTTTAATCCACCAGATATCAAAAAATAAATTAAGAATAAAGATTAAAAGAAGGACTATAATCATGCTTAGCCAAATAATAATTCCTCCTCCCCTAGGGACTGTTGTTTCTTTTTCTTTGTGCAAGGAAAGAAAAACATCTGCTTCTTTTCCATCAATAGTTATACTTCTTGCTTTTTTCTTCCAAAACTTTATTTTATACAAAAAATTAATTAAAAAATTAGCAATAATAATTGAGATTACAGATGAAAAAAAAGCCAATGATACTATTTTAATTGCATTAAAAGTGAATATTGACATATTTACCAATAAAATGATTCTTTAATTAATTGTTCCATTATTCTAGCATCTTTAAAACGTTCATTAGAATTAATGATTATATTAATGATATAACTATTTTCCTTGTTTGAAAAGGGCCTCTTCATTAAAAGGATAATACATTCCCCAGCCTTAACAGTATATCCTGTCTTTCCCCAGATATAGCCATTATTTTCATACAACAATACATTCGTTGTAATCATTTTATGATGAAAAACATTATTGTTATATAAATCTTTTTCTTTAATGGATAATATTTGATAAATCAAAGGATATTGATCAATAACATAAGTCACAAGTTTTTTTAAATCGCTAATATTAGAAACATTACTATAGTCAAAATCAAGTCCGCTGGGATTAACAAAAAGAGTATCCTTCATTCCTATTTGAGAAGCTTTTTTATTCATGAGTTTAATAAATTTATCTCTTCCTATGCTTTCAGCAAAAGCTTCTGCAGCATCATTACTTGATTCAATAAGCATAACATCTAACAAATCTCTAGCCAAGATAGCTTCCCCATCTTTTAACTGTCCCATTGTGCCAAAAGTATTAACTGATTTTTTGGAAATAGATATTCTTTCTTCTAAATTAAAGTTCTCTAAAACTATAATACCTGTCATTAGTTTAGTTAACGAAGCTATGGATCTTCTTTCATTAATGTTCTTTGAAAATAATACCTTTTCTCCATTACCATCAACTAAAACAGATAAATAGCTAGATGCACTTAGCTCTAAATTACTATTTTTCTTAGGATAGGGCCTAAAAAGAGAATGCTCTTCAAAAGGAATAAAAAATGTTTTATTCTCGTTAGCGAAAACACTTTCTTCTGGTCTGAAGAAAGTTGTCATAACTAAAATTAGGATAATAAACAACCAGTCTTTTTGCTTCATTTTTTTAATTTTGTAAATATGATTCGATTTTAGATAAAACTTCTTTCGGATCAAAGTTTGACTTAATCATATAATCTTTAGCCCCCAAAGAGAATGCTTTCTTTTTTGTTTCACTATCATCAAAATTTGATAAAACTATTACTGGAGCTTCTCCTTTATACTTTTCAAGGAAATTAATACCGCTTTCTTTGGGTAAAAGAATGTCTAATATAATCAAATCTGGATTTTCACTATCTGCTAATCTTAACGCTTCTTTAACCTCTACAGCATTAATAACTTCATAGCCCTCTTTATCAAATTTAAATTTATACATTTCTGATAATATTTTCTCGTCTTCTATAATTAATATTTTCTTCATAATGTTAAGACATTATATTAAAAACTTGGTGTTTTTTAATATTCGACTTTATGGGTAATTCTATTGTAAAAATACTTCCTTTGTTTCTTCCATTAGAAAAAGCTGTAATTTTTCCATTATGTATTTCGATAAAACTTCTGGCAACATAAAGACCGAGTCCTGTTCCTTGAGTATAAAGTTCTATCCCTCCTCTTCCTCTTGAAAAGCTTTCGAATATCTTTTTTAAATCTTCTTTATCTATTCCAACCCCGGTATCTTTTATTTCAATCTTTACATGATTATTATCTAAATAAGATTTTATTGTTACCCCCCCCTTAATAGTATACAGAACAGCATTGTTTAAAATGTTGGAAATGGCATTTTTAATTTTTTCGTAGTCACCACTTATTTCTGGAAGTAAACTTAAATTCTTTTTATATTTTAAATAAATTCCTTTTTCTTTGGCAACCATGGAAACATCTTCAATACATTCTTCTATCATTTTTTCAATAGATATTTTCTGAATATTTATTTCAATTTTTCCCCTTTCTAAACGACTAACACTTAATAAACTATTTACTAATTTTATCATTCTAACGCTAGAATCGTACATATAATCAACTGCGCTCAATGCGTTCTTATTTAATTCTCCGTAATCGCCTTCCTTTAACATCGATGCATGTCCTCTAATCGCAGCCAGAGGAGTCCTTAATTGATGAGAAACAATAGATATAAATTCTGATTTAAGATTGCTCATTCTTTCCAGTTCTTGTCTTCTTTCTAGCTCTTCATGATTGTGCTTTATCAAAAGCAGGCTCAACATTAGAATTAAAACAAATATTATTCCTTTAGCAAACACATTAAATTCTAAATCTGGGAATATAAAAAAGGTTACTAGCAAAATTAAAATTATTACAACTAAAATATCGGTTGCTACAACAGATGGAAAAAGATTTCTTTCGGTAATAGCATAGGTAATAATTAGGGCACATAAAGGCAATGCAAAATAATATAGAGGATAAATTGATATTTTATATGCTGAAAGAAGTCCTAGTCCGGAAAGACTGAAAATAAAAAAAGCAAGAAGAATATAAAAAGCTTTTGTTCTTTTTTCCTTAGTTTCTTCTTCATTTTTCCAAGTAGAATAAAAATTAAAAAAAGCGCTGAAAAGAAAGATTACCATGTATAATAGGAAAAAATGATGCCCTATTTGAGCTACAGTGTGACACCCCCAATCATAACGAAAAACATCTTTTATAAAATAATCAGTAAAGACTATCAAATAAACAAATACAAAAGAAAAAATGTATGATAAATATAATAATATTTTATGTTTTCTTTCTTTTAATCCGCATGACTCGATTGAAAAGTGATACAAAAAAGGAACCATGAAAAAAGATGCTGTATAAAGAACCTTATCCCAGAATATAACAAGTGCATCACTCTCGCAATTATACCACATCATAAATGTAGCGAGAGCCCATACAGATTGAGCTAAAGCTAAAAGGAAAAATAATATATTTTCTTTTTTATTAACTTTAAACCAACTATAAAAACCAACTATTATAATCATAAAAGCACTGGGCACAAGAAAATATACTGGAAATGGAATTGTCATATTATTTTATTTCTCTTTTTCTTAATTGTGAATGTAGTGTTTTTCCTAAATTAGATTTTGGTAACTCTTGAAAAAATTCGACCATATGAGGCACCTTGTGAGGAGTAATTCTCTCTTTGCAATATTCAATTATTTCTTGTTCGGAAGATTGAAATCCATATTTTAAAACAATACAAGCTTTTATGGCTTGACCATAATATTCACTATCAACTCCAATAACAGCCACGTCTAAAACCTTTGGATTTTGTTCTAATATTGATTCAATTTCTCTCGGCCAAACTTTTTCACTTCTTACGTTAATCATATCATCACGCCTTCCTTCTATATAGAAAACACCATCTTTATCCATTCTACCAATATCATTAGTATAAAACCAACCGTCTTTTAATGCTTTTCTAGTTTTATCTTCTTTTCTCCAATAACCCTTAAAAATAGACGGCCCTTTAATTATTATTTCTCCAGAACTTTCTGGTGGTAATTCTTCCCCATTAATGAGATCTATAATTTTTGCGTCAACATCCATCATTGGAACTCCAACTGAATTCATCCTTTTTTTGTATTTATTATCAGCTGGGTCCATAATAACTCCGGGACATGTTTCCGAAGAACCATATCCTTCTATTAAAAATGCGTTAGGAATAATTTTTTGCAAGCCTTGCCAAACATACGAAGAAATAGAAGTACTTCCACTAGCACAGAAAGTCACATCAGTTAATTTCTGTTCATTGGGATTATCTTGATAATATTTTACAAAAGCAGCATACATTGCTGGAACACAAAATAATCCATTAACTTTATGCTTTAATAATTCTTTTATGGTCTCTTTAGTGTGAAATTTAGGAAGCATAATCATTTTACCAGCACGAGAAGCAATAAAATTAATTATTGGCCCAGATCCATATATATGGAATAAAGGAACAACTAATAAACAAGATTTTACGGGCACGTTTTTAAACCATTCTTCAAAATTTAAAATATTAGCCATTATATTATGATGAGTTAGCATAACTCCTTTTGGTTCACCAGTTGTTCCTCCAGTATAGACTATTAATGCCACATCTTCTTTTGGATTAATTTCTATTTCTTTAAAATCAGGAGAGACATCAATAAATTCTTTAAAATCAACAGCTTCTTTACACTCGACAACCTTAACTTTTCCAGTAATACGGGCTAAGTGTTTTTTAATTGAAGGAAAATAATCAGAAATATTGGTACTAATAATTTTTTCTATCTGTGGGGTTGATTTAGAAGCTTCTAATACATTAGCATAAAAATTATCAGGAGTTACAACCATTCTTGGCTCTAAATCCTTAAAAAAGTATTCTAATTCTTTTGCGGTATATAAAGGATTTAAAGGAATCGGTATTGCTCCTGCCTTCATTGTTCCATAGATACCAATGACTATTTGAGGGCAATTAATTGCCATGATAATTACTCTATCTCCTTTATGCACTCCGTTTAATTGCAAAGCGTGAGCAAATTTGTCTACTGATTCTTTATATTCTTTATAATTAATTTCCGTTCCATAAAAACTAAGAGCACTATTTTCAGGATATTCTTTGGCTGCCTTATCTAGAAAATAAAATAAAGGTTTTTCTAAATAATCAATATGCCTTTGGACAGGTTCGTCATACAGTTTAAACCACGGTCTACTATCGGGAACATAATATTCTGCTTTTGACATAATTTTAAAATTAATTATTTTTATTAAATTTATTTAAATCTATTAATTTATTAAAACATGTAAATTCCGCTATCTCAAATCCCCACTTTTTAGCCCACTCGATTGTTTTTTTTAGATGATTCATATCAACAGAACCAATATAATCATTCGTATCTTTTTCTAGGGCCTGCATAATACCCTCAGTCATACAAGCAAAACCAACATGTGGAGGCAACCCTAAATTTACTTTAATATTGATATTATCCCATTTTACTCTTCCTCCGTCAATCGAAATAACATCTGGTCTTATTTTGCCTATATTAGAAACAACATCAGATGGTTCAGCAACATCAACAACAATAGCATTTTCTTTAAGTAAATCTCCCGTAATCAATGCCTCTGGATGGGATGTAGCAGTAATTATAATATCAGCTTTTAATAAATCCTTTAAATTATCTGTTAATTGAAAATTGCCTCCCTTTAATCCTGGCTTTAGTCTATCAAATCTATCAATATTTCTTTCAATTAATATTAAATTGGTATTTTTTTCATTAAAATATTTTGTAACCGCTTCACCTATTACCCCAGCTGCTCCAACAATTGCTACTTTAATCTGACTCGAATCTAGGTTGGCTAAATTTATTGCTTTTTCTGCTGCCTGGATAGCAACTGCAGCTGTATAAGTATTACCTGTAGTTATACTTAGTTTAATTTTTGGTTGTTCTTTAAGCCATGTACCAGCTCCTGTTGCTGGAGCAGTTAATGCTCCAAGCATAACAACATCGCAATTCATTTGATCTTGAGCGTATAAAATAGTATCTAATATTATTTTTCTTATTTTTTCTTTATCCCCATTCATTATTTGTTCGGAAGTTAAATGAATTCCCAAAACACAACCTTCTGCCTTTCCTAAAATGTCAAATTCAGACATCGGAGTAAATTTTTGGGGATAAATGTTAACTAAAAGCTCCATTAAACCCAATGGAAAATATTTTCCGAAAGGAAAAAGCTTAGCTAAATCTTTTCTTGTTAATAAGTGTCCTAAAATTGCTACTTTCATTTAAAATAAAACCCCATTAAAAAATAGGGTTAAAAACTTATTCTTGAATAATTATATTAAGTTCTAATAAAATCCTCTTCATATGCTATTATTATACTTATTTTAACGTATTATTGCAACTATCCTTTATCTCTTCACTTAAATTATACACATCCCCTGCTCCCATTATTATGACTACGTCACCTCCCTCTAGTTCTTTTTTAAGGGCAACTCTTTCAATTCTCTTTGCCCTCTTATTATGAATTTCTTTAGCTATTCTCTCTGATGTATATTCTGTTTCATCTCCTGTTCCTTCTCTTCCCGAAACATCATAAACATCAATTAATAATAATTTTTCAATTAAATTATCATTTAGGGCTTCTTTGAAAACAGAAACAAAATCTTGGAATAAGAACTTTGTTCTTTGATATTGATGGGGCTGAAAGACACAAACAATTTTCTTATCCAAATATTTTTCTTTTGCTGCTTTAAGAGTAGATATAATTTCTGTTGGATGGTGAGCATAATCATCTATTAGAATAAAATCTTCTAAATTGGTTATTTCAAGCCTTCTCCATGAACCTAAATATTCGCTTAATGCAGAATAAGAAATTTCATCTTTAATATTCAACGTTCTAGCTACTTTTAAAGCTGCTAATGCATTTAAAATATTATGATCGCCTGGTATCTTCATTATTTTCTTTAATTCTTCAACCTCTTTATTTCTTAAAGAAAAATCTATTGAATTGGGAAAATTAATCTTAACATCATCTCTTTTAATCAAAACTCCGTTCTCTTTTAAATGAGAAGTAAATTCATTAAAAGCTTTTTGAATATTTTCTAAATTAGAATAGAAATCTAAATGATCTTCTTCAATATTAGTAACCACAATAATCTTTGGCCAATAGTTCAAAAAAGATGCTTCATGTTCGCAAGCTTCAATCACTAAATATTTTGATTTTCCTTGCCTGAAATTAGAATTATCAAATTCTTTTACTTTTGTCCCAACAATAATAGTTGGATCTATGCCAGCTTTGATCAATATTAATCCTAACATAGCAGTAGTTGTACTTTTCCCATGGGTTCCTGAAATAGCAATAGTAAAATATTCTTTAGTTAATTGTCCTAAAGCTTCTGGATAGCTCATCGTTTTAATTCCTTTTTCTTTTGCTTCTTTTAATTCTGGATTTTCTTGCTTTATTGCTGGACTGAAAATAATTAAATCAAAATCTTTAATGTTCTCTTTTTTCTGCTCTCCGATACTAACCTCGACTCCTCTTTTAATTAAATCATCGGTAATGCTTGATTTAACAACATCAGAACCAGAAACAATATCCCCCTTTGCTAGATAAAATTTAGCTAAAGCTGACACTCCTATTCCTCCAATTCCAATAAAATGTATTTTCATGAATTTAAAGAAAATGACTTAAGAGTGGTGTAAACAGCACCCCCTCTTTTAAGTTCGCTTTCCATTACTTCTATTGAATTAACATTAAATTTAAAATCTATTTCTTCAAATTCTGGGATCTCTTCTTTTTCTATTCTTTTAAACTGCCATTGTTTAATTCTACCTAATGTTATATGAATATTAAACTCCTTGCTTCCACGATTAAACAACTCTTCGTCTATTTTTTCTTGGAATTCTTTTAGTTCCTTAGATTTATCCCCACTTACCCATACCATCCTGGGATTATCTTTTGGGGAATAAGAAATTGAATTAAGATTAATTTCTAATTGATCAGTATTTTGAGTTATTGCTTCTAGTTTTTCAAAAACTTCAAAGAGCTCTTCGGTTTCAATACTGCCTAGGAATAATAAGGTAATATGGAGATTGTTTTTCCTCGTCCAAATTACAGGACAGGTACCACTAAAATAGGAAAATGAATTCTCTGTTTTTCTTTGTATTTCTTCCAGCTTATTCTTAATATTCTCTGGAAGGTTAATTGCAATAAACACTCTTTTTTTCATTAGATTAAACATACCAAATTATTTGATTTTATTCAATAAAAACATTATAGTGTAAATATATGAAAGTAGACATACATATACACACAAATTATTCCAAGGATGGAATGTCAGGAATAAAAGAGATGGCCCTTGTAGCAATAAAAAGGGGAATGAATGCTATTGCTATTACTGATCATAGCTCAATCGAAGGCTGGGAAGAAGCAAAAAAAGTTTCAAAAGAGCTTAATTTCCCAATAATTTTAGGAGACGAAATATATTCAAAACAAGGAGATATTATTGGTTTATTTTTAAAAGAAAAAATACAAGGTAAACACAAAGAAGCTAAATTTGTGATGGAAGAAATTAAAAAACAAGGAGGATTAGTAATTATTCCCCATGCTTTTCATGGTCCATTGTCTTTTAAAGAAGACCTTACAAATTATCTTGATCTAATTGATGGAATTGAAGTAATCAATGGAAGAAGACCTTCTAACGGACCTGATCAAAAAGCACTAGAATTTGCTAAAAAACACAATCTAGCAATGACTGGTGGAACAGATGCACACTGCGCCCAAGCAGTTGGAGATGCATATACTGAATGTGAAGCAAACAACCTTGAAGAATTTAAAGATGCTATTATAAATAAAAAAACATTTGCCAAAGGCAAAAAATCAAATCTCATATATATTTTAGCTCCCACTCTTGCTAAGCTGGGGTTTAAAAAACACAATTAAGTCTCCTAAAGAATTTAAAATCTTATCTGCTTTTGAAAAGTTTTGTCCTTTAGAAAATTCTTGAGGCACAACAAAGCAATAAGCTCCTGCGTTTTTAGCTGATTCTAAACCATGTTCTGTATCTTCAACTGCTAAACATTCTTTTCCTTCTAAACCCAATCTTTTCATTCCTTCTAAATACACATCGGGAAATGGTTTTCCTCTTGAAACGTCATCCTTAGTTATTATTATATCAAATTTATCGAACAGATTGTTCTTTTCTAATTTGCATATTACTTCATTCTTAGATCCGCTAGTGCAAAGACCCATTGCTATGGTTGGATGATCAGAGAAAAATTCTATTACTTCTTTGGCGTGAGGCATTAATTCTAAATCATCATCATCTTTAAACCATTCTATTAATAATGTTTCTTTTTCTTTTTCTAATTCTCCTGGCTCAATATCTATTTTGTATTCTTTAATAATATCTTTCTCTACCTCTAGGGCTGTCTTGCCAACGTATTTATAATATTCTTTGGGGTTAATAAAAACACCCCTCTTTTCTAAAACATCGTTCCAAGCTTTCAACTGATAAGCTTCTGTTTTATACAGAGTTCCATCTAAATCAAATAATATTGCTTTGATGTTTTTAATTTCCATTAAAGTATTCTATCAATTCTTCTAATGATTTGCAAACCATATCTGCTTTTGAGAAATCCTGCTTTAAAGAATATTCATTGGGTATTGCAACACAATTCAATCCAGCAGCCTTAGCTGCCTGAAGACCATATTGAGTATCTTCTATTGCTAGACATTCTTCTTTAGAAAGACCAATTAATTCTTGAGCTTTTAAATAAATATCGGGAGCAGGTTTGCTTTTTTCTACATCGCTTCCAGCCACAATAATAGCAAAATACTGAATTAAATCTGCATTTTTCAATTTTAATATTATTTCTTCTCTTGATCCTCCAGAACATAAAACTAGTTTAAACTTATTATTAAAAAAATCTAACGCCTCTTTAACATAAGGCATATAATTTAATTTTTCTTCTGAAAACCACTTCAGCAATAATGGCTCTTTTTTAGAAAGAAGATCTCCTTCTTTAATATTTAAATTAAAATCTTTGATTAATTCTTTGTCTATTTGCCTGCCATTTTTTCCAGCATAATCAAAATACTTTTCTTTAGTTAACTCGATTCCAAATTCCCTTAAGGGAATTACCCATCCCTGCCATTGATAATATTCTGTTTCAAGGAGCACTCCATCTAAATCGAAAATTATTCCTTTTGTTTTTTCTTTATTCATATTCTATTTACTTACTAATATTCCTCCCAAAACTATTAATACTGCTCCGCTTATAATTTTTAATCTTTCATCTGGAGAAGGAACTTCATGAAGAAAACTCATCCCAATTAAAACAGCTATTAATGTGTTCGTGTTATATATTGGAACTAATTTAGCTGCTTCTGCTCCTGAAGAAAATGCTAAAAACGTGAATATCATTCCCAAAGACCACAATGCTCCTTGGCCCAATCCAAACAGAATAACTTTCCACGAAATATCAACTCCTGATTTACTTACAATAAACAGCATAATACTAACTATTACGATTAACAAAATAGCAACTATTAATTTATAATTAAATCCTATTTGAGATTTAATTAAAAAATATCCCAAAAATACAATACTAATACCAGCTAACATTAAAAGGGAAGATAAATCAGATTGTATTTTTAAAAACTTATCCGAAGTTACTATTTTCGAAAAATTAGAATAAACTCCCCAAAAAAGAGCACTTGTTAAACCATACATTATCCAATTTGGCATATATTTTTATATTTTATTATATTAAAACAATATATCACAAAAAAAGAAAAAAGGGTAATAACCCTTATAAAATTGATTCTATTTTTTTCACCACCTCAATTGATGGGGGCGATGGAAAAACCCATTCAGCTCCTGCTTCGTAAAATTCTTTTTCTTTTTCCTTAGGTACACAGACACCAATGGTAATCGCTGGAAGATTCATGTCTCCGACAGAATCACTCAAGAAGAATATTATCGAGTCGGGATGCTCTCGCTGAACAATTTTAATATGATCTGTCTTGGATCCGTGTTCTCGACCAAGAATCATTTCAAAATATTGACGAAGACTCTCTCTTTCTGCCCAAGGATTAATCAGAGTTTCTTCTGTAGATGAAGAAATCACACTAATCAACCCAATATCTCGAGAGACCCTAAGAGTTTGCTTCAGTCTTGGAAAAGTTTTTGGACGAGCATAAACTTCTTCAAGTTTTCTTGTGTGATATTCTTGAGCACAAGCATCTCTTTCTTCTTTCAAAGATTGAGGAAAAATCTTTTCCAATTGCCTGTCAAAAGGAACACCAGTGGTAGCAAGATAATTTGAATGAGCTTCCTTAATTTTCATGCCAAAGTGCTTATTTATAACCCTGGCAGCTAGCTTAGCGTGTGACGGCATCGTATCAACGTCGGTACCATCCCAATCGTGCATGACAATTACATTTTTAACCAAGTCGTTACCTCCTTAGCTAACAACAATATTATACAATATTAATTATATACTGTCAAATAGATTACAAACACTAAACTATCTTGAAAATTATATTTTCTAGTTTACTTATTAATCCTAATCGCAGAATAAACTCTTTGAATCGCTGTAATGTTTCCTAAAATAGCAATTAAAATAATAATATAGGTTGTGTAAATAAAGTCAGGATAAATTAATCCTAGAATTAAACCAAGAAAAACTAATATTAATCTCTCCCCTCTTGATAATATTCCTCCTTTTAATTCTTGATTAACTAATTCTTTTTCCTTAGCTGCTGCTTTAGCATAGGTTGTAACAATTGAACCAAATACTGCTAAGAATATCCATGCGTAAGCAGGTAAATATATTGTTGGAAGAGGTAAGAATAATAAACCAAAGAAAATCATTCCCTCAACATATCTATCAAAAATAGTATCAAGATATGCTCCTACTTTTGTTGAAACATTCCTATTTCTTGCTACTGCTCCATCAATAAAATCTAAGAAAGCACCGATAAAAAAGAAAATAATTGATAGTCCTAATTTTTGCGTCATCATGTAATACATTCCTATTAAAGCAAAAACTCCTGACAGATAAGTGTATCCATTAGGAGTAATTGGCAACAAAGAAAAGGTTTTACCGATAACTACTTCTATTGATTTAAACCAATGTCTTTTTGTGTCTAACATATGTCTATAGTTTTTGTAATAATTCTTCTGTAAACTTTTTCATTCTTCTTAATTCTTCCTTTCCTTTTTCAGAAGTAGTAAAGGCTTTCTCTCCTTTATACTTTTCGCTTTTAATATATCCTTGAGATCTTAATCGAAATAAAACTGTTTTGATAAAGAGTTCGCTTGGTAAGAATCCAAACTTATCAAAAACTAATCCTGAAACCTCTCTATCTTGCGTTTCTCTTTCTAATCCTAAAGATAAAACATATACCCACAAATTACCTTCTGTAATTGTAGATAAAAACCTATTTAATGGCTCCATGTTATTTAATTTATTATTATTAAATAATTATATTATCTTTCTCTTTTTCCTGCAATAAACTCTTCAATCATTTCTCTTGCTCTTTCATCAGTAAATTGTTTTATCGGATGCTTCATAAAATAGGCTGAAGGAGAAATTAATGTTCCTCCGATTCCCCTATCTAGTGCGATTTTTAATAAACGGATTGCATCAATTACACATCCTGCTGAATTAGGAGAATCTTCTACTGATAATCTTAGTTCTAATTCTACTGGAACATTACCAAACTTTCTTCCTTCCATCCTAATAAAGCAAACTTTGTTGTCTTTTAGAAATGGTACCCAATCAGATGGACCGATATGCAAATTATCATAGCTTAATCTTTTAGCTAATTGCGATTCAACTGCTTCTGTTTTAGAAACTTTCTTTGTTTTTAGTCTTGCTCTTTCTCCATACATATTTAGAAAATCAGTATTTCCTCCAACATTTAATTGATACGATCTATCAATTGTTACTCCTCTTTCAGCAAATAAATGAGACAAAACTCTATGAGTAATGGTTGCTCCAATTTGTGATTTAATATCATCTCCTATACAAGGAATTCCCTTGTCTCTGAATTTCTTTTCCCATTTTTCATCAGAACAGATAAATACTGGCATGCAGTTGATAAAAGCAACTCCTGCGTCCAAACAAGCTTGAGCATAATATTCAGTAGCTTTTTGAGAGCCAACAGGCATGTATGATACGAAAACATCAGCGCCTGATTTTTTTAATTCAGCCACAATATCAACAGGCTTCTTTTTATCAGGTAAGAATGTTTGATCATCTGGATAATTTTTCATATGATCAGCTACTCCGTCTAGAATCGGGCCCATTTTAACGATTACTCCTGTTTTAGGAATATCCCTACAGAAAGTTTTTGTACAATTAGGCTTTTCGAAAATAGCCTGAGAAACATCTTTGCCTACTTTTCTCTTATCAATATCAAAAGCAGCAACAATCTTAATATTAGATATCCTATAGTCCCCCACTACATTATGCATTAATCCAGGAACTAATTCATCGTCACTTTTAATGTCTTTGTAATAATATATTCCCTGAACCAATGAACTAGCACAATTACCTAATCCGGCAATAGCAATTTTGATTTCCTTGCTTTTTTTGCTAGGATTTAATTTACTTTTCTTGTTTGCCATAATATTAAAAAAATATTATACTATTAATAATAATCTTATTATCCTATTTTACAGCTGTAAAATAGTTTGTCAAGCTAATTTTCCACAATGCAACCAATAGAAAGACTAAAAAAACTAAACACCAAAGAAAATCTTTGGATATACATTCTGATTCTTCTAAAGAAGAACCCTCTTTATGCTTGGGAACTCCCTTCTTTAATTGAGAAAGAATTTGGCTTTAGGCCGGGCAATATCACCCCTTATAGAGTTCTCTATCGCCTAGAAGCAGAGAATCTAGTTAAAAGCAACCTAAAAGACCGAAGAAGAACTTACCAAATAACAGAAAAAGGTTTGAAAGAATTGAATGTTGTTAAGTCTTTCTATAAAAATATTATAGAAAAATTATG
>JAGOOU010000045.1 GCA_017992335.1 Candidatus Parcubacteria bacterium
TATAACTATGAAAAAAAGAATTACAATATTAGGTGATGGAGCATGGGGAACGACTCTCGCCATATTACTTTCTAATAATGGACACGATGTTTTAGTTTGGAGTGTTTTTGGTGACCATTTAGATAAACTAGATAAGCAAAGAGAAAATGAAAAATACTTAAAAGGGATTAAAATACCTGATAATATTATTTTTGAGAAAAATCTTAAAAAAGCAATTGAGTTTGGCGATTTTATTATTTTTAGTATTCCTTCTAAGTTTTTTAGAAGTGTTTGTCAAATGATTAAAAAAGAGAAAGTTTCCTTAAAGAAGAAAGTTTTTATTAGTGTGGCAAAAGGATTAGAACAAAAAACATTAAAAAGAATGACGGAGATTTTGAAAGAAGAGCTTGGAAATGTTAAGGTCTGTGTTTTGTCTGGTCCAACAATTGCTATTGAAGTTGCTAAGAAATTACCAGCTCTTGTTGTTGTTGCTTCAAGAGATAAAACAGCAGCAAAGACAATACAAGATATGTTTAGCAATGAATATTTTAGAGTTTATACATCAACTGATACGATTGGGGTTGAGCTGGGTGGCCCATTAAAAAACATTATTGCTGTGGTAGCTGGGATATCAGATGGATTGGGCTTTGGTTCCAATGCAAAAGCGGCAATTTTATCACGAGGAATAGTTGAAATACAAAGATTAGGACAAAAAATGGGCGCTAAAAGAAAAACATTCTATGGCTTAGCTGGTTTGGGGGATCTATCAACAACTTGTATTAGCCCTGAGAGTAGAAATAGAACGTTAGGAGAAAGAATTGCTAAAGGAGAAAAATTAGAAGAAATAATTAAAACAACAGATAGTATTATTGAAGGAGCAACAACAACAGAAGCAGTCTATGAATTAAGCAAAAAGTATGAGGTGGAGATGCCGATAGTGGAGGCAGCTTATAATATATTGTATAAAAACTTAAAACCGACTGATGCACTTAAAAAAATGATGGAAAGAGAAAGAAAGCCAGAATAATTGAAATTTTTTAAATAATAATATATAATCAAACTATGGAAAATATAAAAAAAGAATACAAGGTAATGAAAGATAAATGTATTGGCTGTGGTAGTTGTAGTTTGGCTTGTCCAGAGGGCACAGAAATGGATACCGATGGCAAGGCAATTGTAATTAGTTCTGCTAAGTTAGAAGAATGTGGTGGAATAAATGTTTGCCCATACGGAGCAATAGGGATTGATAATGGAGTGGAAGTAAATGATGATGAAGAAGAAGAATAATAATAAAATTAATTCATTAAGTGGCCCAAATGAAAGTTTGGGCTCTTTTAATAATAGTGTTGTAGTTGCTTTATCAGGCGGAGTTGATTCTTCTGTATCGGCGCTAATTCTCAAGAATAAAGGTTTTAATGTTAGAGCTGTTTTTATGAAACTAGATAATTCTACAGAAAAAGAAAAAACAGCAAAAAAAGTTGCAAAAGAAATCGGGGTGCCTTTTGAGGTGATTGACTTAAGAAAAGAATTTAAAGAAATAATAATTGATTATTTTATTAAGGAATATAGGATAGGAAACACTCCTAATCCTTGTGTATTATGTAATAAAGAAATAAAGTTTGGATTATTATTAAAAAAATTTAATAATGATTTTTTAGCCACTGGACATTATGCAAAAACAAAAGACGGACGTCTTTATAAAGCAAAGGATTATAAGAAGGACCAGTCATATTTTTTATGGAAACTTAATCCTAAAACACTCAAGAAAGTTATTTTCCCATTAAGTAAGATGACAAAAGAAGACGTTAAAGAAATTGCAAGGAAGAATAAATTGTCTGTTAGCAAAAAAGAATCACAAGAGATTTGCTTTATTAAAGAAACTAACAATGAATTTCTTAAAAAATATATTAAAGAAAAAGATGGTGATATAATGGATAAAGAAGGTAATATAGTTGGAAAACACAAGGGGGTCTGGTTTTATACCATTGGACAAAGGCGAGGAATTGGTTTGTCAGGTGGTCCTTATTGGGTGATTGGTAAAGATGTTAAAAGAAATAAATTGATTATATCATCAGATGAAAAAGATCTATTTTCAAAAGATGTTTCATTCAAAAATGCTAATTGGATTAGAAAAGTTGATTTTCCTCTTAGGGTAAAAGCAAAAATTAGATATGGACACAAGGGTGATTTTGGAGTATTAAATAATAATAAGCTTGTTTTTGATAGACCTCAAAAAGCAATAACAAGTGGTCAATCAATTGTTTTTTATAATAAATCAGAGGTAATAGGAGGAGGAATAATAAAATGAAAAAATATATATATTTTGATTATGCGGCAACAACGCCAGTAGATGAAAGGGTTATAAGATCAATGACTCCATTTTTGAATGAAAAATTTGGCAACCCTTCTTCAATGCATTTTTTTGGCTCTGATGCCAAGAAAGCCCTAGAAAAAAGCAGAGTGATTATTGCTAAGTCAATCAATGCAAATCCTGATGAAATAATTTTTACCAGTTCAGCTACGGAAAGTAATAATATGGCTCTAAAAGGAATTGCTTTTAATAAAAAGAAAGGACATATCTTAGTTTCTTCAATAGAGCACGATTGTGTTTTGAATGCGGCAAAATGGTTGAGTAAAAATGGCTTTGAGGTGGATTTTTTACCAGTTGATAAAAATGGAATAGTTAGTCCTAAAGAAGTTGAAAAAAGAATTAAAAAGAATACAATACTTGTTTCAGTAATGCATGTTAATAATGAGATTGGAACTATTCAACCGATTGAAGCAATTGGGAAGATTTGTAAGAAAAATAATATATATTTTCATAGTGACGCTGCGCAAAGTTTTGGTAAGATTCCAGTTGATATTTCTAATGTTGATTTATTAACTATATCTTCGCAAAAAATATATGGCCCTAAGGGGGCAGCGGCATTGTTTATCAAAAATGGTGTTAAAATAGAACCATTGCTTCATGGTGGAGGTCAAGAAAAAGGGCTAAGATCATCAACAGAAAATGTTCCAGCAATAGTTGGTTTTGCTAAGGCGGCGGAGATTGCGATTTCAACAATGGAAAAAGAAAAAGAAAGATTAACTAAATTAAGAGACAAGATTATTGAGACATTAACTAAAGAAATTCCTAATTGCTATTTGAATGGTCATCCAGTAGAAAGAATCTATAATAATATTAATGTAAGATTTTCTTTTGTTGAGGGAGAGGCAATTCTTTTTATGCTTAATTCATACGGTATTGCTGTTTCAACCGCATCAGCATGTTCTTCTCCTAAATTAGAACCATCACATGTTTTGTCTGCTATGGGATTAAAACAAGAAGAAGCTCATGGA
>JAGOOU010000013.1:0-1176 GCA_017992335.1 Candidatus Parcubacteria bacterium
TAGTTGTGTCCTAAAATAACAAAAAAGGTTGCTAAAGTAATTCCTAAAATATTATTAGTTAACAATTGAGCAATTGCAATTGATAATGCTGCTTTGCCAGCATCTAAAAGAAAAACACAAAGAAAAGCAATAATCCCAATGCCTTTACCTTTTTCTTTTGAAGCAGTTCTTAAGGTATTAAGAGCCCCAGTGTTCTTAGAACCAAAGGTTCTAATGTCTTGCTTGAAGAATAATCTATTTATAATCAAAGCAAAAGGAATTGACCCTAAGATGTATGAAATTAAGCTGATGATTAAATATTTTTCCATCATATTTTTATTTTAATCTTCTAATGCGCAAACAATCAAGGTTCCTGGACCACCGTGAGCACCAATCACAGTACTTACCAGGTTAATAAACTCAATCTTAGATTCAGGAAGATCTTTTTCAATTAATGATTTTAATATTAAAGCTTCTTCTAGATTATCTGCATGAGTAATAGAAAGCCTTAGTTTTTGATTTTTTAATCCCTTTATTTCTTTTAACAAAGCTTCAGCAGTATCTTTAGCTTGCATTTTTAATGTTGTTGGTTTGATTAACCCGTCTTTTAATCCTAGAACAGGTCTCATGCCAATGCTCTGCATTTTTTCTAAAAGGCTAGCAACAGTAGAGTTTAATCTTCCTCCAGCTTCTAGCCATCTAGGACTTTCTACCATTCCGAACAAATGGATTTTGGAAATATCTAATGAATTAAAAATGTTTTCCGCACTCTCCCCCTTTTGTGCTAATTCGGAAGCTTTAATTGCTACCAAAGCCTCTGTTGCATCTGCATTCATTGTGTCAAAGATAAAGACTTTTTTCTGATCTGCTTCGCTTAACATTTTTTTTGCTTGAATAGCAGAATTATATGTCCCAGATATTTGAGAAGAAATAGTTATGCAAACGATTTCTTGTCCTTGGCTTAAAACTTCATCAAATGCTTTTTTGTATACTCCAATTGACGGTTGAGAGGTTTTAGGAAAGGTTTTCATTCCTTTTTTCTTGCCATCTCTCATTTTTTCAAAGATGTTTTTACCTTCGTAAAGCATGCCTTCTTCCCAATCCATGACAAAAGGAACTAATTTGATTTGATTTTTTTGAGCAAGCTCTAAAGGAATTGACGAGCTTTCGCCTGCTATAATTGTTGTTTTCATATGT
>JAGOOU010000013.1:1276-15295 GCA_017992335.1 Candidatus Parcubacteria bacterium
TTTACCTTCGTAAAGCATGCCTTCTTCCCAATCCATGACAAAAGGAACTAATTTGATTTGATTTTTTTGAGCAAGCTCTAAAGGAATTGACGAGCTTTCGCCTGCTATAATTGTTGTTTTCATATGTGTTTATTCTTGACTCCAAGAAAGAACTAATGCTCCAGGACCAATGTGCCCTCCAATAGGCAAGCAAACCAAACTGCAAAAAGCAACATTAATATTTTTACTAATTAATAGTTCCTTTAATTTATTTGCTTCAGGCAAATCGTCAGCATGAGTAATTCCCGCTGTTATTTTTTTATTAAAATCTGCTTTTTTATTGAACTCTTCGAATAAAAGGGCAGAAAGTTCTTTGACTTTTTTTAAGGCAACAATTTTTAGTTTTCCGTTTGCTTCCAACCATTTTCCATTTTCATAAACGCCAACTAAAGTAATGTTCTTAAGATTGTTAGATAATATGTTTAATATTTCTTTGGTTTGCAGATTTTGCTTTATTAATTCTACGGCTTTAAGAACAGTTAATCCTTCGCCAGCACTTCCATTTAAAGTGTCGAAAATATGAACTTTTTCACTAAGTTCTTTGGAAAGAAATTTCTTTGCTTGAATAGCAGAATTATATGTTCCTGAAACTTTTGAAGAAATTGTAAAGCAAATTATTTCTTTATATTCTTTCAATTTTTCATTAAAAGCTTTGGCAAAATCATTTATGGATGGTTGAGAAGTTTTAACAAACTTTGTTTCACCAGCCTTCTCAGAGGCTCTCATTTTTTCATATATATTCCCTGGATATTTTCCCAAGTCTCCTATATCAAGTTTAAACCTGACAAGAGAAATATCGTGTTCTTTTGCTAAATCATCTCCTAAATCAATTGCTTCGTCAGCAACAATACCAATATTTTTTTCTTGCATTTTTATTTTACAATCCATCCCACTATTAAGCTTTCTGGACAAGCATTAATACTGGTTACGGGATCAGTAATTGTTACAAAAGAGATATCAGCTCTCTTATATTTTTTAAGGTATGCTTTAAGCTGTTCTGCTTGGTTCTCTTCTCCGCCATGAGCAATAACAGCTCTTATTCTTCCTCCTTTTTCTAGTTCTTTTTTTGTGACATGATTAATTCTTTTAAAAAGAATTTCAGCAAAATTATTACTTCTAGCTGGTCCAATTTTTACAATCCTGCCATCTTTGACTTGAGCTAAAATATGTTTATAGTCAAGCTTTTTCTTAAACCAACTATTGAACCATCGTTCTTCTTCCAAAACAAAACAAGTGTTTATTTTTGTTATTGTTTTTTCTAATTTTGTTTTTATTTCTTTTACATTTCTATGTTCTTTTATCAGTTCAATTGCTTCGAGAATAAGGAGGGATTGACCAGCACTAATGTTTTTAGAATCGATTATAAAAACCTTTTCCTGGTCAATTTGATTTAACATCGTTTTTGCTCTAAGGGCCGATTTATAATTATTCGAATATTTAGAGCTCGATACAATACACAAGACCTTTTCAAACTTTTCTAATTGATTTTTGTAAGATTCAAAGAAAAATTCAGGAGAAATAGACTCTATTTTTGGCTTTTGAATTAATCCTTGTTTTTTCGCTTCTTTTATTTTTTCACAAACAGTATTGCCTGGCAAATTTTCTCCTTCCGGCCAGCTAATTTTAAAAGGAATTACTTCAATATCATAATGATCTATTATCTTTGAAGTAAGGCCTGCTCTTTCATCAATTATTATACCAATAGAAACATCTTCAATCGATTTTTCTCCAATAACCTCTCTGGCCATATCCTGTATTTTTAAATTTTCAATATCCCCTATCTCCTTTATAATATCTCTTACTTCGTAAGGGCTATCAGTGTGAATATGTATTTTTGTTTTGTTTTTAATCTGAATTATATCTAGACAGTTTCCCAAATAATTCAATTTGTTTTTAATTGTTTTTTCATTTTCATCTACGTTTTTTAGAAGAGCTACAACTTCATAACGATTAGAAAGAATCTGAATAAATCTTTTTGTTCCAACTTCTTGTTTCTCAAAAGAAAATACTTTGGGAGAAGAGATGTCCTCTTGTTCTTTTAAAATATCTAAATATGTTTCTAAAATCATCAAAAAACCGAGGCCACCTGCATCGACAACCCCAGCTTTTTTAAGCAATTCCATTTTGTTAGGAGTATCTTCCAAAGCTTTATTAGCTTGCTCTAAGGATTTATAGAAAATATTAACAATATCTTTTTCTTTTTCAGATTCTTTTTTAAAAGACAGAGCAAAAGCTTCTACTACATCCAAAATAGTTCCTGCTCTTGGGTTTTGAATAGAGTCTTTAGCTCTTTCAAATCCTTTTTCAAAAGCAATGCCAATTGTTTTAGCATCAACTGTTTTTTCGTTTCCTAGAGCAGGGAAAAAACCAGCTAAAAATCCAGTATATATAATACCTGCATTACCCTGAGCTCCAGTTAAAGCTCCCTCTAAAACACTATTTGTTAATTCTTCAATTGAAGAAAACTCCTTATTTTCAATCTGTTCTTTTATGCCTTTTAATGTTGCGGCTAAATTATTTCCAGTATCTTGATCAGGAACTGGGAAAACATTAATTTTGTTGATTTGAGCCTTGTCTCTCTCTATTCTTTCACAGGAAAAGAGAATCATTTTTTTAAGCTCGTTTTGGTTTATTTCTTGCATAAGTTAAAAAGAATACAACTGTATTGTTTAAGAATTTAGTATTATTTAATCTTTTTTTCTATGTCTTCAAGGATTCTAGCAGCAAGGTCTTTTCCTCCTAATCCAAAAGATAGTCCTAGGAATAAAACAATAAAAGCAATAAAGCCAATAAATGCAGCTAAAATTAATTCAGGAACTATTTTTAATTGATATAATATTGCTAAAACAGCTAAAATCCATGCTCCTGAAGAAATAATGTCTCCAAGAATGCTAGAATAAGCTATTTTTTCTTTTTCCAAGCTTACAACAACGATTTTTTTAGAGAAATCAGCCAAGAATACAGCGCAAATAAAAATAATCATGGCAATAAAGATGTTGGGAAAGTAATTTATAATCTCTTGGACAAAAGCATTCATTTGTTTTAAAGCTAAAATATCAAGAGAAATAGTTAAAAACAATAGGATAATAAAAGAATAAACTAAGTCTCCAAAAAATTTAGAAACATTAATCTGAGTATTATAACGGTCAAAAAAATCTTCCCAGCCTAATGTTTTAAGCATTTGATTTAGTCTAAGCCTTTTCAAGAATTCAATTGTGTAGTCTTTTATTTTAATTCCTACAAGGGTACCCAAAAGAAGAATTAAAATAGCCCAGATTAGATTGGGCAAACTAAGAATCATGTTTTCAATAAAAGAGTTTATTAAATCTTGCATAAACATAAAATTAATATGTAATTATTCTTACATATTAATTCTATACTACCATTTGGCATTATGCAAGCCCAAATTATACCCAGTTCTATTAAAGAAAATATGTATGAAAAATGTCAAGACACACAAAGATAGCCAAAATTTTAATTCAAATTGCAATAATGGTTGAGTAAATATAAAAGCTCCGATTACATAATTAATTTGATCAAAAGGAACAAACATTGCTCCTGGTTTTAAGTTTAAGCGTCTTTTAATAAAAGCAAAAGATAAGTCGCCAAAAATAATACCTAGAGACAATAAAAATCCCAAGAAAAAGCCATTTATTTGGTCAAATGCATAAAATCCAATGGCTTGGTAATGCTCTAGACCTAAGAATTCATGGGTTTTTATTAAAAGTGGCATTAAAGTTGTGCAAACAATAATTTCTGAAACAGCCCCTCTCCATGTTTTATGATCTCCTAAAATAGGCTTATTATTCAACGTCTTGCCCCCATCGATTGGTTTTCCTAATGATTTTAATATATTAAACCTATATGCTAAAGGAGGAGAAGCATTTCCTAAATAAGCTGCGCCAAAAAAATACATGCAAGATAATAAATAATATAACATATGTTATTTAATAAACTTAGGTTCTGTGCCTTGTATTAATCTTTTAATATTTTCTCTATGTGCCCACCATATTAATATTATATATAGGAAGCTTAATATTAAGTATGCATAAGAATGAGTTTTCATCCAAAACAAAAAAGGTAGAGCAAGAACAATAATCAAGTTATTTAAGCTTATAATCTTAATTAACAAAAGCATTATTATCCATAATCCTAGAAAAATTAATGAATACTTTAATCCTAATATCATAAATAATGTAGCAGCAACAGTTGAAACGCCTTTCCCTCCTTTAAAATTAAGCCAAACAGGGAAAATATGGCCAATTACTGGACATATTGATATTATTGCCATTTCCCATCCATAAATAGGAAAATACGGGGTTGCTATATATATAGGAAGAATAGCTTTAGAAACATCAAGTATTCCTACTAATATTCCATATTTTAATCCAAGATTTCTGGCAACATTCGTTCCTCCAATATTGCCACTCCCCTTTTTTCTAACATCAATATTCTTTAATTTACCTATAATATAACCAAAAGGAATCGATCCTATTAAATAAGAAGCAATAATAAATACTAATAACATTGTTTGGTTTTGCATATTCTATATTATTTTTATTTTAATGTTTCACGTGAAACGCTGGTCGGGATGCTGGGAATTGAACCCAGATAACAGACTCCCGAAGCCTGCATAATGCCATTATATTACATCCCGTGATTCTGGCCAAAATATTTGTCCACATTGGCCAGAATAATGAATGTGGACATAATGTGGACACAATGTGGACATGATGAGAATTGAACTCATGTATCTGCTATGCGAAAGCAGTATTCTGCCACTGAATTACATGCCCTTTGCGTTTCACGTGAAACGCTGATTATTAGGCTAGCTAATGTTTCACGTGAAACATTAAGTAACCCAATATTTTTCCTTTGTCATTTTATCCTCTTTAATTTCAACCTTTTCTATTTCTTTTTTAGCTTTTTTAGCTAATTCTGTAAGCTTTTCCTCTGTTAATATACTTAATTCTAATACTTGTTTGTTTAAATATTGCTTTGTGTTGTTTTTGGGCTCTTTTAATACTTGTTCTAATAAAATATCAAGAATTTGTCCTATTTTAGGCCCAGGCTCTATTTCGAGCATTTTTATAACATCATTACCATTAATTTTAAGAGTTTTAACAGAAATAGGGTCTTTAGATACTTTTTCGATCATATACTTTAAGTGCCTTAATTTGTATGGTTCTGCTTTTGGGCACCCAGATCCAATTCTATCAGCCATTCTTAGTTTTAATAAATCATCCATGTTCTCAATCCCAGCGTTTTTAATTAATCTTCTTACTGAAGACTCTCCTACTTCTTCTACATTATAATAAAATAAATGATATCTTATTAAATTAACTATTCTATCAATGTCTTTTTTAGGGAATTTTAAGTTATTTAATGCTTTTTGAGCCATTTTAGAACTAATTATCTCATGATTATAAAAGGTAGCATTTTCCCCAGATCCTTTTTTAGTGCTTGGTTTGCCTATATCATGTAATAAAGCAGCCATTCTAATATATAAATTAAATGATTTTTTGGCTGAATAATTTAAGCATTCTAGATTATGTTTATATACATCATAAACATGATGCTTGTTTTGTGTAATATTAACACCTAGTTCTAGTTCTGGTAATATGTATTTTAATAGTTTTAATTTTCTTAATGATTCTATGCCTTTTGCTGCATTTTCATGCATGATTATCTTGATTAATTCGTCTTTTACTCTTTCTTTTGCTGATTTTTCTAATAAATAACTATACTTAATTATTGCTTTTTCAGTATCTTTATGGATTTTCCAATTATTGCCTAATGTACATTCAAATCTAATAGCTCTCATCATTCTCAAATAATCTTCAGAAAATCTTTGTTCTGCTAATCCTACAGTTCTGATTAATTTGTTTTCAATGTCTTTTTGACCATTAAATAAATCAATTATTTCATAAAAATCCCTAGAAATAGGGGAAATAGCAATAGCATTTATAGTAAAATCCCTACGTTTTAAGTCCTCGGCAATTGTTTTTGACCACTTTACTTGATCTGGATGCCTAGAATCAGAATATGTAGATTCAGATCTATATGTAGTTATTTCAATAATTTCGTTTTGTTTTTTGTTTATAGGGAAAACAACGCCTACTGTGCCAAATTCATTTTCATAGAAAGTTTTAATACTCTTATTTTCAAAAATATCTTGAATTTGCTTTGGAACAGCATTTGTAGCAATATCCCAATCAGAAGGCTCTTTTTGCATTAATATATCTCTTGTGCAACCTCCAACAATATATGCTTCAAAATCAGCTTTTTTAAGTATATCTATGCACAAAAGAACGTGTTTAGGAATATTTAATTTTATTTTCTTAGTTTCCATTGATTAGTATAAAAGTATTTTATCTTAAAATTCATTACTTGACAATCCCTTGTTTTTCTAATAGAATAAATTCACATTAGAAATGAATGAATTATTGTCGGATTGAATCCCGACTTTTTTAATAAAAATAAAGAAAAAAACATATGGATATGCAAAATTTTTTATCAGCAATTAGTCAATTAGCAGAAGAAAAAGGACTAGAACAAGAAAAGGTTTTAGAAACAGTAGAACATGCTTTAGCTTCTGCATATAAAAAAGAATATGGCAAAAAAGGCCAGATTATAAAAGCAAAAATCAATCCTAAAACAGGGGATATAGAATTCTGGAGAGAAAAATTAGTTGTTGATGATTCAATGGTATATATTCCAGAAAATCCTGAAGAAGATGTAAAAATAAAGAAATCTTATCTTCCTAAGCAAGAAGAATTAGTTTCTGGAGAAGAAAACGAAATAGAAGTAGGTAAAAGAACAAAGTATAATGTAGAAAGGCACGTTTTAATTGAAGATTTAGAAGAAGATTCTAAATTAAAACCAGGAGAAGAACAAATAATTCCTTTAGAAAAAAAGCAGGATTTTGGTAGAATAGCAGCTCAAACAGCTAAACAAGTTGTATTACAGAAAATAAGAGAAGCTGAAAAAGAAAACATCCTAGAAGAATACAAGTCAAAAGAAGGAGAAATAGTATCAGGAATAGTTCAAAGAATTGAAGGAAACAATGTATATTTTGATATTGGTAAAAGTTTAGGTATATTACCAAAAGAAGAACAAATAAGAGGCGAGTTCTATAAAGAAGGCCAAAGACTTAAGCTATATGTATTAAAGGTTGATACAACTCCAAAAGGACCAATTATTATTCTTTCTAGAGCATATCCTAAGTTAATATCTAAATTATTTGAATTAGAAGTTCCAGAAATAGGCTCAAATCAAATAGAAATCAAATCAATTGCTAGAGAACCAGGATCTAGAACTAAAATATCTGTTGACTCATTAGCAGAAGGAGTTGATCCCATTGGAGCAATGGTTGGTCAGCGTGGAGTAAGAGTAGCTGCAGTAATATCTGAATTAGGAGGAGAAAAGATTGATGTTATTGAATATTCTGATGATCCAGTAAAGTATATTACTAACGCTTTATCTCCAGCAAAAGTAATTGATGTTAAAATAATGCCTAAGAATACAGGCTTAGTGATTGTTCCTCATGATCAATTATCCTTAGCCATTGGAAAAGAAGGCCAAAACGTTAGATTATCATCTAAACTAACTGGTTGGAAAATAGACGTAAAGAGCGATGAACAAATAAAGAATGAAGAAGAAGAGCTAGATATTGATGAAGAAGAAGATAAAGAATAAAAAAAATACAATGAAAACTGAAATAAAAGACGTTTCTTCAACAAAAAAGAAAGTGCAAATTGAGATTAATGCTCAAGAATTCAATGTTTTTTACGAAAAAGCTTTAAAGGAAATGATTAAGGAATTGGAAATGCCGGGATTTAGAAAAGGCATGGTTCCTGAATCAATAGCCAAGGAGAAGATAAGCGAAAACAATATTTTAGGCTATGGTGCTGAACTAGCAGTTAAGGAAAAATGGGATGAATTTCTTGAAACTACTGATTTAGAGATTATTTCTCAGCCAGCAATTGAGGTAATGAAAGTAGCTAAAGACAATGAATTCATATTTTCAGCAGAAGTAGAAGTATTAAGTGAAATAACCCTGCCAGACTATATATCAATAGCTAAATCCATTAATAAAGAAAAGGCCGAAGTGTCAGAAAAAGAAATAGAAGATGCTTTAAAATGGCTTCAACAATCAAGAGCAAAGTTTGCAAACAAGCAAGGCCCAGTTGAAAAAGGTGATTATATTGAAATTACAGTTGTTAATAATAATTTAAAAGATGCTTTTATGGTTAATGAAGGGGAATCTTTTATTAATATGAATATTAATGAAGAAAAACAAGTTAATGATAGTAAAATAAGGGTGGATGCAATTAAAAAAGTTGAATTACCTGAAATCAATGATGAATTAGCAAAGACATTAGGTAAGTTTGATACTTTAGAATCATTAAAAAATAATATTAAAGAGGGTATTCAGCAAGAAAAAGACATTGCTCTAAAGCAAAAACAAAGAGGGGAAGCTTTAGAAAAGATTGCTAGTAAAACAAAAATAGAGGTTCCAGAGTCTTTGATTCAAAGAGAATGTTCAGGATTAATTAATAATCTTCAGAATAGGGTTAAAAATGAATTAAATATTAGTTTTGAAGAATATTTAGCTCAAACCAAGAAAACTAAAGAACAAGTTGAACAAGAATTTAGGAAAATAGGGGAACAAAGAGTAAGGAATTTCTTGATAATAAGGCAAATCATTAAAAACCAAGACATTAAGCTTACAAATGAAGAGATAGAAGCTAGAATGAATGAGATTTTAGCTAATTATCCAGATAAAAGTCAGATTGACTTAGAGAGAATTAAGCTATATATTGAAGATGAGCTTAAAAATGAGAAAGTATTTGAATTATTAGGCATTTAATATTAAAAATATGAACTTAATCCCAACAGTTATTGAAAGAACACAGCATGGAGAAAGGGCTTATGACATATATTCCATGCTTTTAAAAGAAAGAATTATCTTTTTAGCAGGCGTATTTGACGATACAATGGCTAATTCAATAGTAGCCCAGCTATTATTTTTAGCTTCAAAAGACAGTGAAAAGGATATTCAGCTATATATTAACAGTCCTGGAGGTTCAGTTACAGCTGGTTTAGCTATTTATGATACAATGCAGTATATAAAACCAGACGTTTCAACCATATCTATAGGTTTATCAGCTTCAATGGGCGCTTTAATCCTAGCTGCAGGAGCAAAAGGCAAAAGATATGCCCTGCCAAATTCAGAAATTCTGCTTCATCAGGTAGCTGGAGGAGCAAGAGGACAGGCAACGGAAATAGAAATTACAGCAAAGCAGATCCTAAAGATCAAAGAAAACATGAATAAAATTTTATCTAAGCACACTGGTCAGCCTCTGGCGAAAATTTCCAAAGATACTGACAGAGATTTCTATCTCTCAGCTGAAGAAGCAAAAGAATATGGAATCATTGATAAAGTTTTTAAAGAAAAATAGGAGTAAAATCCTGTTTTTTTCTTGACAACAATTCTTTTAGTAGAGTATAATGAAATAAAGTTAATCATAAAAGGTGAGGTGTTTATGAAAAAACTTTTTTTATGCGGAAAATTTTCCGATTGTTTCAGCGATAATTTTTTAATTAATAAAAAATGTTCTTTAGCATACGCTAAAGATTTTTTAATACAAGAATCATGAAAAACAAAATTTTAAAATTAACTTTTTTTCTAGGAATTATATTTTTCATGATTTTTAATTTTCAAATTAATTCTGTTCACGCTATTATTTATTGTAATTTCGATAGTGCTGGAACAAGTGATTATTATTATAGCGATAATTATTATTTATATGGTACACACGATCCATTGTGTATGGGAGGTGGTGTGCCATCTGCTATAAGCGGTCCTGATGGAGGACCTTGGCACTGGACGTGTTATTATAAAGCTGAAGATTTAACCATGGGTTGCTCGGCACATTATGTTGGTCCTGATCCTATATATGGTGCATGTGGTTCGGCAAATGGACATGGATATCCTGCGACTTCATATATAGATACGTGGCAAGAGCAATGTACAGGAGGATATCTTACATCATTTGTTGATAATGGATCTTCTTGGTCTTGGGTTTGTGATGGTTCATCAACAGATGCAAACTGTTCTGCTCTTAAGGCTGTTGCTAATCCTGTTCACGATGTAAGGGCAGTGGAACCTTCTTCCAATCTATGTTTATACGGGACAGCATCTTCAGTAATTTTGAATAGTGATATTTGGTATTGGAATTGTAGCAATAATCCAGGAGTAGATGATATTGGTTATATTTACAAAACAACTTGTGGTTCTTCTCATGGAGGTATCTTTACTCTTCCGCCATCTTCAAACCTATGCTTGCACGGATCTCCATCTCTAGTGACAGAAGACTCAGGAAATTATACATGGACTTGTACAGGGGATGATTCTATTCCAGTTAGTTGTAGCGCTTCAAATAATGTTAGAAAATATTATTTTCAAGAATCTACAGCACAAACAACTGTTACAAGTTCAACTTATCAAGATAAAGTAGCTTTAACTTTTACTCCTAAAGAAAATTCTAGATATTTGATAATCGCTTCTTGGGCAATGAAAAGTGGATGGGTTGCTCGTTCTGTGTATGGAAAATTAATAAGAAGCAGCGGAACTCCAAAAGATTTTAATGAAATAATATACAGACCAAAAGATTTAGCAGATTGGATAGATGGAAGTGCTATTGCTGTTGAATCATATGGTGCTTCTCCAGGGCCACAAACATACAAAATACAATTTAAAGGACAAGCTCTTGATGCAACTGCTTCTATTGAGAATGCTAGAATTGTTGCTATAGAATTATTTGATGAAGATGTTTATGAACAAGACGAATTAAGATCAACAACAAGTTTAACAGCTTATCAAAACAAAAAAACTTTAACCTTTACTCCAGCCACAGCAGGTGAGTATATTATAATCGCAACAGCAACAGTTGATGGCAATTCTACATCTTATGATTTCTTAACTAGATTAAATATAGATGGATCATTATACCAATCTCAAAATATAGAACCATATTATACAGGTAGCAGATATCCTTGGGTAATAATGAAAAAAGTAAACTTAACAGCTGCACCACACAATATTACAATACAATATGCATCAGAAAACGGAGCTGCTAGCGCAGGAATTGCTCACGCAAGAATTATTGCTTTAAGAGCAAATAAATTTCAAAATAATTTTTATACAGAAAATGAAAACAGAACTTTTGCAGGAACAACAGCAAAAGAAAAACTTAATTTAAGTTATACAGCAGCAGAAGCAGATTATGTAACTATTGCAGTTGCAGGAGCTGACAATGATAGTACGTCAAGCTCAGCTCAAATAAATCTTAATGGTAGATTAGAAATCGAACCTCAAGATACAAGCTCAAGAGGATTTTCATTTTTCACCCTCAAAAGAATATCAACTTTTTTGAATCAGGCGATTTCTTCAAGTATGACTTATCGTTCAACATCAAGCACTGCTGGAATTCAAGACGCTAGAGTTTTAGCTTTAGAATTCCATCCTTTATTAGAAGTAGCAATTAGCAGTACTGGTAGTCAAGTGCCAAATCTTTATAACGCTACAACTAATAATTATGTAGGAGGAGCATTTACTTTTTTAACCAATAAAAATTCAGGAACAATAAAACAAATTGCAATTAATGAAAAAGGAACAATAAATGCTAATTTAAATCTTTCTAATGTAAAACTATATTACGAAACAGCAGTAACTTGTACCTATGATGGAACAGAAGCATTATTTGGATCTGTAGGAAGTTTTGATTCTTCTGATAAAGCAATAGTTAATGGATTAATGACAGTTAACACGTCTCAGCTCTGTTTATATGTTGTCTTAGATATTGGTATCGGAGCAAACACAGGAGAAACAATTGAAATAGAAATTTCTAATCCTTCAGAAAACATTAATGCTGGACATGATATTGTGCCAGGAACTTCTCCTGTCCAAATTAATGGAACAAGTACTGTTACAGCAAATACTTTTATGGTTAGCTATACTGCAACAGCAGGAGGGTCTTGCACTCCTTTAAGTAGAATAGTTTCATCAGGAGGAACATCTGCTGCTCCTGATTGTATTCCAGATTTAGGATATGTTCTTACAGATTTTACTAGAACCAGTGGAGGAGGGGGAACTCTTAATTCTGCAACAGGAGAAGTTACTAATGTAACAGGTTCTCAAACTATTCAAGCAAATTTCAATTTATTTATTCTCGATGGACAATGCGGATCAGCTAGTGGTACGCCAGCATATATCCCACCAACAGCAGATCTCTGTCTTGGAGGATCTCCCTCTCCTGTAATTACGAATACAACAACATTCACATGGGACTGTATTGGATTAGGAGGAGGAACAACTGCTAGTTGTTCTGCTGACCAATTAACAAGGCCTGTTCCTTGCGGAACTTATGGAGACACTAATTCAAGCGGATTCATTAATTATTATGATGCAACTTATGGTTTTTCAAATTACTTAACTCTTCCATTATCAAGAATCGATGTTAATAGTAACGGAGCAGGAGATTTAAGTGATGTTTCGGACATATTAAATTATGTTAATGGAAGCAGTCCAAGTTTTTCTGCATGTTCTATTGTAGTAATTTACACTTCAACAGCAGGAGGATCTTGTGTTCCTGCTTCTAGAACAGTTGCATACAATGCAACATCTTCTGCTCCTACTTGTACACCAAATGTAGGATACAGTTTAAATAATTTTACTAGAACCAGTGGAGGAGGGGGAACTCTTAATTCTGCAACAGGAGAAGTCACTAATGTAACAGGCTCTCAAACTATTCAAGCAAACTTTGTTGATTTTGTTGACGGTGTTTGCGGGTCTGATAATGGAAAAGTTTTAAGTGGTGCACCCACTGATCCATGCGCTCAAGGTACGATGGTTAATCTATCAGGAACATATTCTTGGCAATGCCAAGGAGTGGGAATGGGAGCAACGGTTAATTGCTTGGCTAGCAAAATTACTTTTACAGATCCTTATACTCTCACTGCTGATAATGAGAAGTGTTGGTATTGTGAATATTATTTAGATGATGATGGATTTTTGCAACCAGGAGAATTAGTTGATGGAAAGGTTAATTTAGAATTAAAATTTTCATTAACATCTCTTGCTTACACATCTTATAAAATAGGAATTGGAACAAATAATGTTTCTCCTTCAATGCAAACAACTGATTGGTTCCCCCTATCTTCAGGATCAGCAACATTTTATGGAGTGAGTGTTGTTAAAGCTTCATCAGACTCTCAGCCAACAAATAATTCTTTCTATATTACTTATGCAAATAACAATACAACAGAGAAAACATATTATTGGTTTGTTAAATTAAACGGAGAGGTGGATTGGAGACTAGCTGGATCATTTAATACTCCTAAAAAACCATCTCCAGTTGTAAGAATTGCTTCTGACAAAGATACAGTGGTGATTGGATCTAATATTCAATATTGTACAACATTGCCAAGCTTAGACGCAAAAACAGATTCTTGTTATTCGGTTTGTTGGAAAGGAGCAGGAGATATTGCTTCATATAATTCATTAACAGATCCTGATTTGTGGAAATGTAGTATTTGTTATGATTCTAGTGGAAATCCAACTCTTTGTTCTCTTGGAAATGGAAATCAATTTTCTTGGTCAATGCCTTCTAGCGGATTTTTTGTAAGTTCAGATGCAAACACGGCTAACCCTATATATAGATATACTTCTTCTATCGGCACAGATAAGCCGGGTTTAGCAATCTATGGATCAGAGTGTGCAGCAGAAGGAGAAACGGGCACAGCTATTCCTTTACCAATATGGAGAGAAACTAATTAATAAAAATAAGAAATATGCAAACCAAAAACATTTTTAAAATTTTAATACTCTGCTTAATGATTTTTGGCTTTGCTAACAACTCAGCTCTAGCTGCTTGCGGATCTTCTAATGGAGGAACATTTGCTTTCCCTCCAGCA
>JAGOOU010000046.1 GCA_017992335.1 Candidatus Parcubacteria bacterium
AAGTATTGTCTGATAAAGAAAAACGTTCAAATTATGATAGATTTGGAAGTGCTTTTAGTAATGGTCAAGCTGGTGGTTTTAATTATCAGAATATGAGATGGGAAGATATAATGGATGATTTTGGTGGGATTGAAGATATCTTTGATATTTTCGGCGGAAGATCACGAAAAAAACCACAAGACACAAGGAAGGGAAAAGATATTGAAGTTTATCTAGAACTTGACTTGGAATCAATCTTGAAAAATCAAGAAAAGGAAATAAGCATAATTAAAAATTGCACCTGTTCAAGGTGTAATGGAAGTGGTGCTGAGCCAGGAACAAAAAGCAAAGAATGTTTTACTTGCAGAGGAACAGGGGTAGTTAAAGAAATAAGAAAAACATTTTTAGGAACTTTTAGTCAAAATACTGTTTGCCCTGATTGTAACGGTGAAGGACTAAAACCAGAAAAACCATGCAATGTTTGTGGTGGCGAAGGCAGAATTAAAAAAGAAGAAAAAATAAAGATAAATATTCCTGCTGGTGTTGACAATAACCAAGTAATTAAGGTAAAAGGGAAAGGTGAAGCAGGCAAGAGAGGTGGTGATGCCGGTGATTTATATGTAAGAATAGGAATTAAGCCACACAAGATATTCCAAAGATCAGGAGACGATATATATCTAAAAAAAGATATAACTTTCTCTCAAGCAGTTCTAGGAGATAAAATAAAAATACCTACATTAGAAGGAGAAGTAACAGTTAAAATTCCAGAAGGAATTGAATCAGGTAAAATATTAAAGATATCTAAGAAAGGAATACCACACTTCTCATCAATAGGAAGGGGAAATCTTTATCTTCAAGTTAATGTTAAAACACCTGAAAAATTAACAAAGAAGCAAAGAGAGCTTTTGGAACAATTAAAAAAGGAGGGATTATAACCCTCACTTGCCCCAGTAGCTCAGGCGGTAGAGCAACAACCTTTTAAGTTGAAGGTCACAGGTTCGAGTCCTGTCTGGGGCACCAATATCAAACTTTCAGGAATTTTGTTAAAGGAAAAGAAAATATATCAGCCGAAGAAATTACCTCTTTTCTTGATATAATAAAACACTCAACAGAACAAGTATTTAGCGATTTGAAATGTAAATCCTACGACTAGTTACTTGCGATTAAAAACCAATCTTATTATTCCATGGTGGGGTGCCGGAGTGGATAAACGGGACGGTTTCGAAAATCGTTGTGGTTAAAAAAATCACCGTGAGTTCGAATCTCACCCCCACCGCCAATTTACAATCTAAAATTGGTCAGATTTCATTAAACAAGCGTACGTATTTTAATTGCTTTTCCATTAATTAATGCATCAGCGATTTTTTTATTAGCTGAAGATAATATCCTTTGATAAGTGCTTTGCGATGTATTCATCTCTTTAGCACCATCGTTTTGTTCCATATTCTCGATATAGCGCAATCTATATGCTTCAATCTCTTCAATAGTTAATTCAATAACATCAAGACACTTCATTGGAACACCTTGGGGCTTGAAATAAGTAACACTTGGATTAAATTTTACTCTTCTACAAAGTCTTGGTCTTGGCATATAATATTTTTTATTTTACAAGAAAAGCTCCCTCTTAAAGGAGCCATCTTTTTATTTTTCGTCCTTTAGGGCTTTGATTTCTTCACGAATCGCATTTAATTCTTCTTCAAGAATTTTTTGCTCTTCTTCTAGTGCTGTCAATTCATTTTTAGGAGATATAAATCTTCTCCTTCCACAACAACATCCAAATCCTCTTCCTGTCATTGGACCAGCACCCATAGGACCAGTTCCGTCAAATCTTGGCATATATTTTTTATTTTATATATACTCTTATGACCTTTCTATATTGATTATATACCCATAACTCCTTGACGTCAAGAGCCCAAGAGGAGTATTATAAGAGTAGGGGAAACATTCGTTTGCTCTTTTATATTTCAAAAAACCACTCTATTAAATAATAGGGTGGTATTTTTGAAACTTTATAAAGTTTTAAAAATTAATTAATTAGTATAAAGTTTTATTTTATAGAATAAGTAATTGTAACTATTGAAGTGATTTTATTTTCTCCTACCTCAATAGTAGGGGTTGCAATTGCGCTACTTAGTTGTTTTTCAAAATTTGCTACTTGATCATAGGAAACTCTCGGATAGTATCCATCTGACTGCTCAGAGAAGCTTACTATTTTTACCATTTTAATTCCTAATAAATCTTCAAGCTCTTTTGCTTTGGCTTTAGCGTCTGCAATAGCCATTGCTTTTGCTTCTGCTTTAGCTTCTTCGTCATTATCAACAATAAATGACAAGCTACTTATATCATTAGCTCCTTTTGATGTTACATTAGAAATTATTGTTCCTACTTTAGACAAATCTCTAATTTTTACACTAACTGATTGACTTACTTCATAGCCTGCTAAGGTTCTTTTTCCTGTATCGTTATTCCATTCATATCTTGGATTGATATTGTATCCTGTTGTTTTAATGTCTTTGCTTTCAACTCCTTCGCTCTTAATGTATTCTATTACTTGATTCATCTTCTGACTATTTTCATCACTTGCAACAGAAGGATCTCTATTTTCTGTTTTGACAGAAATTGTTATAAAACCAACATCTGGAGTAACATAGACTTCTCCTGTTCCAGAAACGGAGATAAGATTTTCATTTGCTTCTGTTTTTTCATTAATCAAAACAGCAACAAAAACAATCATAATTATCATTAAAACGAAAGATAAAAATTGAAAAAATTTGTTTTCTAATATTTGCATATTTTTATTTATTATTATTTATTATTTACTTCTGAATGGACAAGAACATCATTCCTAGCATCAAAATAGAATAATGTTTTTGCTTCTTTTTCGACCATTTCATATATTTTAACATCTTGACCAGCCCATTCACCTGAGCCAAGATTATTAACATTCATATTTTTATCAAGGTTATTTATCATACTACCACTACTAGCAGGGAAAACAAAGACAAAAGCAATCAATAGACATGAAAAAGACAGAGAACTAAAAACAAGCTTCCAATTCCAATAATCTTTCTTTTCATTAAAATAATCTCTTGATAGTAATAATTCTCTTAGGGCATTTTTGTGATTGCCAAAAGATATTTTTTCGTTTTTTACTTTTTTAAATAGTTCTTCCATAGTTTATAAAATTAATGGCATCTTTTTTTAAAACTCTTTCTAGTTCTTCTATCGCTCGCTTAGCATAAACC
>JAGOOU010000014.1 GCA_017992335.1 Candidatus Parcubacteria bacterium
AACAAAAGTAGTTATAAAAACAATATCTTCTGTTTCTGAATCGCTTTTTAAGAATCTTTTGATTCCCTTGAAAGCAAAAAGAATAAAAACAAAAGAGAAGATAATAAAACTTAGAAACCCTGCGTCAGATAAAATAGTTAAAAAACCAGAAGCTCCTTGATCAACTGGAAAAGGAATTAATATTTTTGCATATTCATAAGAAAAAGTTCCTGGTCCAGATCCAAAAACAAAGCTTTTTGCGTTGCTCAATAAAGAGGAAAAAGAAACTAAAGAAGAATCGCTCATTGATATAGGGCTAGACAATGTCACAGAATTATTAATAAACTTGGGCGTTAGAAATAAAACAAACAACAAAAGAAAAGATATTAAAGAAAATACAACTCTTCTTTTATTAAAAGAAAAGTCATTTTCTCTTGCTTGTTTCCAAAAAACAAAAAAAGCAAACAGGGAAGCAACAAACCATGCGACATTAAAACCAATCATTATCAAAGCGCAAAAATAAACAAAAGAAAATATTGAATAAATTATTATTTCAAATCTTCTTTCTCTTGAAAAAATACAATATAAAGATATGCCTAGTGTAGTTGCTATAAGTATTGATAATGGCTCTATTAATCCATAAACATTATTGCCAATAATTTCAGAAATAAAAACTGCTGAAACTATTACCAAACTGAAACAAAGAGAACCAATGAACAAAAGCGTGTCCTCTTTTCTTTTTAAAAGATTCTTGGCAAAAACAAAAATCAAAAACAAGGAAAAAATAAAAAAGAAGGAGTCGTTTCCTTGGAAAAAACTTATACTTACATTTTTAGAAAAAGCAGATGACAAAAATAAAGAAAATAAAAAAACAATTAAAAGGTTTTTTGGAATTAAATATTTTTTACTTTTAAAAGATTCTATTAATTGAAAAATAAACATTAAGAGAACGAAAGAAGTTAAAAATACTTTCGCTATTAATAAATCAGCAGTTAAAAATAAAAATGGAAACAAAAAAACAAAAACAAATAAAGAATACTTTGATAAAATATTGAAATTAATCATAAAATTATTATACTATGTTTTTAATAAATAAAAAAGAGAGAGGAATTCCTCTCAATCAATTATAATCTTCACAAAACTGTACTTTTCTCCATCAACCTCGATGCATTCTCTTGGGAAATGTTCATTTTTATCAATATCTAAAATTATTCTTAAAGCGTTGCAGTTATGTGGAAATTCATTGTCCCCCAAAACGCAAAAACCTAATCTCCCACTTCTCAGAGGAAGAATATTGGAAACTTGTTCTCCACAAATAAATTTGCCGTTTTCATTCTGTTGAATCCTAGGACAATCAACCTCAATAATAGACAATTTTTTTTCTATCTCATTTGCCTTAAGATCAGTGCCAAACTTAGCACCAATTTTTTTCTCTTTAAAGAAACGAATTGCTTCTTCTGCACTCGTTGACTCAACAAGTACGTAACAAACCCTCAAGACGGTTGGCATTTTTCTAAGAGCTTCCATTCTTAAAAGGGTTCCTTTTTGGTGAACAACCTCATAGCCAACACCGTCAATCTCTTTAAGAGACAGAGCGTTTCCGTTCTCAAACTCAATTCTTCTTGCTTGAAAAGGTATTACACAAACTACCATGGCAATCATTCCTTGTTAAGTTTTAAAATAGCCCTCAAATAATACGAGGTGCAGCTATTATGCAGATATTTGATTAAAAAGTCAAGTTGATATACAATAAAGCCATGTTAATAATAGGCTTAGGAAATCCAGGCAAGGAATATGAGAATACAAGACACAACCTTGGCTTCTATTTTATTGATAAAATCAAGGAATCATTAGATTTTCCTGATTTTAAGATGGAAAAAAAGTACAATGCTTTAATCTCAAAAAAGGGAGACATAATACTCGCAAAACCCCAAACCTTCATGAATAGGTCCGGAGAATCAGTAAAAAAGCTTTTAAAAAATACATTGATTGTTATTCACGATGAAGTTGATGTAAAATTAGGACAAGTTAAGATAAGTAAAAATATAACCTCTCACGGACACAATGGTGTAGAGTCAATAATCAATAACATTAAAACCAAAGACTTTACCAGAATAAGAATAGGAATTGACTCAGAATATTTAAAAGATGACTTAGAGAAAGAGGTTCTTAAAAAATTTAATACACACGAGAAAGAAGTATTAAAAGAAAACGAATCAAGTATATTAGAAAAAATAATAGAAACTATTGAAAATGAAAAAAATCAATAATTTAATTATCGTAGAAAGTCCGACCAAAGCCAAAACCATAGGGGCTTTTTTAGACAATGACTATAAAATACTATCTTCTTATGGCCACGTAAGAGATTTGCCTAAAAGCGCTTTGGGAATTGATGTTGATAATGATTTTAAAATTAAATACGTTATTCCTACAAAAGCAAGAAAAAACGTAAATCTTCTCAAAAAAGAAGTGGAAAAAGCTGATATGGTATATATTGCTACTGATCCTGACAGAGAAGGAGAAGCTATTGCCTGGCATTTAATTGAAATATTGGGACTAGGTAAGGATAAAGATTATCAAAGAATTAGTTTTCATGAAATTACGCCTGAAGCAATCAATGAAGCTATTAAAAAACCCCACCATCTAGACGTTAATTTAGTTAATGCTCAACAAGCAAGAAGAGCTTTGGATAGAATCGTTGGGTACAAGCTTTCCCCTCTTTTATGGAAAAAAATAGCGAGACATCTTTCCGCGGGAAGAGTTCAATCAGTTGCTTTAAAATTAATCGTTGATAGAGAAAGAGAAATCGAAAAGTTTATTCCAGAAGAATATTGGACTATTTCAGGATTATTTGAAAATAATAATAAAAGGGTAGAGGCTCTTCTTTCAAAGATTAAGGGCAAGAAGGAAGAAATTAAAAACCAGAAAGAAGCAGAAAGAATAACCAATGATTTAAAAGATAAAAAATACAAAGTATCTAAAATAGAAAAGAAAACGGTTAAAAGAAACCCATTACCCCCCTTCACAACATCAACAATGCAACAAGAAGCTTCTAAAAAGCTTAGATTCCCCTCTTCTTTAACAATGAAAGTGGCCCAAGAATTATATGAAAAAGGGTATATTACTTATCACAGAACCGATTCTTTAAATCTTTCTTCTCAGTCTATTATTGCTGCCAAATCTTTTATTGAAAATCAATTTGGAAAAGAATATGCAACCAATGGAAGAAGATTTAAAACAAAGAAAAGAGCTCAAGAAGCACACGAAGCAATAAGACCAACAAACATTTCTAATACTTTGGATAAGTTAAAGCTAGATGATAAACAAAAAAAATTATACAACTTAATTTGGACAAGATTTACTGCTTCTCAGATGAAAGAAGCTTTATTTAGCTCTATTAAATTAGAAATATCTTCTGAAGAAAAAGATACTTTTGAAACAAACGGGCTGCACTTACTTTTTGATGGATTTCTAAAAGTTTATCCAATGAAAATAGAAGAAAAAGAAGTTCCTGAATTCGATAAAGAAGAAGCATTAAATCTTCTCGAATTAAAACCATTCCAACACTTTACCAAGCCACCCGCAAGATACAATGAAGCATCTTTAATTAAAGAATTGGAAAATAATGAAATAGGAAGGCCGTCTACTTATGCTCCTACTATTTCTACAATTCAAAAAAGAAACTATGTTGAGAAGAACAAAGAAAAAAGGTTTGTTCCGACCGAAACAGGCTTTTCAGTTAATGATTTATTAGCCGAACACTTCCCAGAAATTATTGATATCAAATTTACTGCTAAAATGGAAAATGATTTAGATGAAATAGCTGATGATGGAAAAAATTGGATAGACTTGCTCAAAAACTTTTATTCTCCTTTTAATGAAAAACTGGAAAAGAAGTATAAAGAGATTGAAAAAAAGCCTACTGAACAAAAATTCGCTGAAAAAGATTGTCCTAAATGCGGAAAACCATTACTTATTAAAAAAAGCAGATACGGAGAATTCATGGCTTGCTCTGGTTTTCCAGCATGCAAACATACAGAATCAATTGGAAACAGCAATACAAAAACAGGCATGACTTGTCCTAAATGCGAACAAGGAGAAGTAATTACTAAAAAAACCAGGAAAGGAAAAATATTTTACGGATGCTCGAAGTGGCCTGATTGCGATTTTGCTTCTTGGTATAAGCCAACTGGAGAAAGATGCCCAAAGTGTAATTCTCTTTTAATTGAAAAAGGCAAAAAAATAGCTTGCGAGAATAAAGGTTGCGACTATGTTAAAAAATAAGGTAATCATTATTTTAACAATATTAATTATTGCTTGTTTTTTGTTTTATCCCAAATCAAAACCAGAGATAAAAATTATCGATCAAGAGCCTCAAACCAATGAAGAAGAATTAAAAGAAAAAATAGGCCAAATGATTATTATTGGTTTTAGAGGAATCGAGATAAATAAAGATTCTCAAATAGTTAAAGACATTAATGATTTAAATCTTGGCGGAATCATTCTTTTTGATATAGATAATCCAACAAAAACATTCCCAAGAAATATTATTAACTATATTCAGACTAAAAAATTAATCTCTGATATTAAAGAATTGTCTTCATCGAATATTTTTGTTTCAATTGACGCTGAAGGAGGATTAGTTAATAGACTTAAAGAAAAATATGGATTTATTAATATCCCTAGCGCTGAAGACATGGGAAAAGAAAATCCAGAGAAAACAAAAGAATATGCAATAATATTAGGAAAAGAATTAAAAGAATTAGGATTTAATATTAATTTTGCTCCTGTTGTTGATGTTAATACTAACAAAAATAATCCAGTAATAGGAAAATTAGAGAGATCTTTTTCGAGCGATCCGGAAAAAGTTTTCATTCATGCTTCTAGTTTTATTGAAGGATTAAATAGCCAAGGCATTATTTCTTCAATTAAACATTTTCCAGGACACGGAAGCTCTTCTTCTGATAGCCACTTAGGAATGGTTGATGTTACTAATACATATGATAATAAAGAACTTGTCCCCTATCAAAAGCTTATAGAAAGTGGATATTCTCAAATAGTAATGACCGCTCATATTATGAACACCAAGATTGACCCGGTCTACCCCGCTACCTTATCTCCATCTTTCATTAAAAAAATCCTAAGAGACGATTTAGGATTTAAAGGAGTTGTTGTTTCGGATGACATGCACATGGGAGCTATTGTTGATCATTATGGATTTAATGAATCATTAATCAAAGCAATTGATGCTGGATGTGATATTTTAATAATCTCTAATAATGGGAAGGAATACAATGAAAACACAGCAAAAGAAGCAGTTGAAGCAATATTTAATGCCGTACAAAGCGGACAACTATCTGAAGAAAGAATAATAGAATCCTATGACAGAATAAAAAATCTAAAACAAGATTTTGAAATAAAATAAAGCACTTTTAAGTGCTTTTTATTAATAATGGCTCCGTAGTTTTAACAATGTCTTCGGCATTTAATGTAATAATGTGTTTAATAAGAGGTAAAAAAGACCTACTTTTTTGCCAAAAAAGAAAAGAAAGGAGAGAAACTATTTCTGCATCTATTTCTTCTAATGTAAGGCTTTCTTCTTGAAGGCCAACCTCTATCGATTTTTTAAAAATACCGGCTTTTTTATAATCAAGATAAGCAAATGTTTGCAGATCAAGTTCTTTTTGGGTTCTTAACCTTACAGACTTAACTGATATTTTAAATGGCTGATAGATATCATCGTTTTGTCTTGAAAGAGCCTTGGAGTTTAACAAATACCATGAATTTTCAAAATCCACATAAACTGCAATGTCTTCAGCATCTTCTTGTTCATAAATCATCCATTTAGGATTTACGTCAAAGAAACCAATAAACTCTTTTGTTGTCTCAATTACTTCCATTTTTACCACCATTTTTGTTTTAAATGAACATTTAAAAATTAATATAAAATGAAAATTATGTCAATTGACAAAAATATATAAATATATTATTAATATATTAGAGGTTTTACAATGACAAATGAAGAACTTAGCGTCTTTGATGAAATAATCATTATTCTTATTAGTTTGATTGGAATGTTTATCCTGGCTATCCTCTTCATTATCGATACTATTGATCGAAAATTATTTTGGAAGCATTAATTGTCTTCCTTTTTATTTACAAATTATCAACTTTAATGTATATATTAAAATATAATTAATTAAATTATTAATATGCACAAATGCAAATCAATTGTTTTTAAATGTATGGATTTTAGATTGACTAAAGAAACTAATCGCTTTCTTGAAGAAAATAATTTATTAGGAGACTGCGATATTGTTTCTATTGCAGGATCAAGCAAAGCCCTTGCTGATGGAAATGACGAAATAAAAAATCTTCTAATTAAACAAATTAAAACTTCTAAAGATCTTCATGGGGCAGAGGAAATTATCTTAATTCACCACAGCGACTGCGGAGCATATAAAGCAAGCTGTTGTTTTACTTCTCTTGAAGAAGAAAAAGGATTCCAAATAGAAGACATGAAAAAAGTAGAAAAGCTTATAAAAGAAAACTTCCCCGAAATGGAAGTTAAAAAAATCTGGGCAGAGATGAAAGATAGCGAAGGAAAAAAAGTTGATTTTTCTTTTATTAATTAGTCCTTGTGTATAATTTTTTTCATCCACTTCTTAATATCTTCTTCTGTCTCAAAATCAATAACAAGCTGAATCTTATCTTTTTTCTTTTCTAGCTTTACTTTATCAAAACTAAATAATTCTTCTAGCTTTTTTTCTAAAAATTCTTTATTAATAATTATTTTATCTATTGCAATAGGATTACCTTTTGCTCTTTTCTCAGTTTCTCTTACAGAATAATTATTCTCTAATAATTCTAAGAATAATTTCCTTCTTTCTTTCTCGTCTTTTGATCCTAATAAAGCTCTGGCATGCCCCTCAGATATTTTTTCTGCTTTAATAGCATCTTTAATTTCGTCTGATAAAGAAAGAATTCTAAAAGCGTTAGACACTGCTTCCCTACTCATTCCTACCATTTCCGCTATCTCCTTATCTAATAAACTAAATTCTTTCCTCAATCTCTCAAAAGCTTCTGCTTTATCAACAACATTAAGATTTTTTCTTTGAATATTTTCAATTAATGCAATCTCTAATTTTTCTTGATTAGATCTTTCTTTAATAATAACTGGTATTTGTTTTAATCCAGCTCTTCTTGACGCTCTCCACCTTCTTTCTCCAGCAATAATCTGATATTCGGCCATCATCCCCCCTGAACTTGTTTTTCTCTCGATTTTAGTAACTATTATTGGTTGTAATAATCCGTATTTTTTAATTGAATCTGCTAATGAATTTAATTCTTGATCATTAAATTCTTTTCTTGGTTGATATGGATTAGGTTTAATTTTATCAATCTCAATCCAAAAAACAAACTCTTTTGCGGGCTCTGTACTTTTTCCTGTATTTTGATCTTTTTTAGGAATCAATGATTCTAAACCTTTTCCTACCATGAGTTGTATTATATCAGAATTTAATTATTTGCCAAATTTTTATGCCTTTTGGATTATTTCTTTTGCTAGTTCTCTAAAAGCATGGACAGCAGAAGAATTTGGCGCTGATCTTAATATTGTTTTTCCTCCTATCGGAGATTCTGATAAGGCGACTGTTCTGGGAATTACTGTATCGAACACATATCCAGGGAACGTCCTCCTTAAATCTTTTGCAATCTTTTGAGCTACCTTATTTCTTCTGTTATACATTGTTAAAACAGAACCCAAAATTTTTACTTCCTTTTCTAAGTTTTCATTAAGCAACTTGATATTAAATAAAAGCTGCTCTAATCCCTCCATTGCTAGATATTCGCATTGCACTGGTATTAATACTTCATCAGCAGCAACAAGAGCATTAATTGTTAATATTCCTAAACTAGGAGGGCAATCAATAATTACAAAATCATATTCATCTTTCACTTTGTCTAAAGTTTCTTTTAGTTTAAATTCTCTGTCTTTCAAATTAATCAATTCAATATTAGCTCCTGCTAGATTATATGAAGTAGGCATAATATCAAAAGCTAAGAATGGTGTTTTTCTAATAATCTCTCTTGGTGATATTTGTCCCAAAATTGCTTCGTATAAAGAAACAGACAAGTCTCTTGGTTTAATGCCCAAAGAAAAAGTTGCATTAGCTTGAGGATCAAGATCAACTAGTAAAACTTTCTTGCCGAAAGCAGTCAAAAACACTGGCAAATTAACAGCAATAGCTGTTTTACCAACTCCTCCTTTTTGGTTAGCTATGGCAATTATTCTACTCATTATTATGATTATACTACTAATGAAAAAAATTTACAAATGCAACCTTTTATGATAAATATACTTTAAGCCGAAGTGGCGGAACTGGCAGACGCGTAGCACTCAAAATGCTATGGGAGTAATCCCGTGAGAGTTCAAGTCTCTCCTTCGGCACAATTGACTAAACATTTCTCTTATGTTAATACTTATCTGGTTGAGAACTCTCAGCCAGATCTTTTAAAAAAAGTGATGACTATGGGATTCTTCTGGACAACGGCTACTTCTGTTTCTTCAACAGAAAAAAATGACTCTGTCTTTTTAATCCGCAAGGTTATGAGATGGAGCAGAAACATGACCGCCATCGAACAATTCCTCGCAGAGAGGAATAGAAAAGGAGAATACGATGAATATATTTTTGTTTACGATAGATATGGCCCTAAACTGTATTTTGTGGAAGCAAATGGATCAACAAAAATTGTAAACCAGGGGGGATTTTTCTGGAGAACGGCAACTATTCGTTCAATAGAAAAAGGACGTCATGTTTTTAATCTTAAAATTACAATGAGATGGAATAAAAACATGGCTGATGTTGAACAATTTCTTCCAAGAATAAATAACAAAGGCCGATATGATGAATATCTTTTTACTTATAACAAGGAAGGTCTTCGTCTCTATTTTGTTGGAGAAGATGGATCAACGGCAAGAATAAACCTAGGACAATTATTCTGGACAACGGCTTATTATCTTGAAAGCCAAGGAGAAAAATCTATAATAGAAAACGCTGAGATCTTAAGATGGGCCTTAAGTATGGAAGATCTCCAAAAATTTTTCCAGGAAAATAGTAAAAAAGGGGAATTCAAAAAAATCTTTGTTTATAATAAGAATGGATTGGAACATTATTCCGTTCGAGGGAACGGAGAAGTGGAGCTTATAGAATATTAAGCTTCTTTTTTATTACAAAATATCTTTCTCCACTCTTTCTCCAGGTAAAGTAGTTTTTTGAGGATAGATTTTTCTTCCAGGATAAATTAAGGTTCCAATGCCTGTTTTAGAGTTATCTCCAATTATTGTCCCGAATTTAACTCTTTTAGTATCAATTAGTTTTCCGTTAACAAAGGTTGATATTGTTTTTTTATCATGTCTTAGGTTAGCAGTAATTGTTCCTGCACCTAGGTTACAATTTGATCCAATAATTGAGTCTCCAACATATGATAGATGAGGAACATTGGTATTATTGCCAATAATGGTGTTTTTAATTTCAACTGCTTGCCCTATCTTACAATTATCTCCAATAACAGTATATGGTCTAAGGAAACAATTAGGTCCAATAGAACAATTCTTACCAATATATACTGGACCTTCAATGTATGCTCCACTTTTAATAACTGTTCCTTGTTCAGCAATCACTGAACCATTAATAAAAACATTGTTTTCTCTTTTAGCTTTAAATGTTTTCTTCTTTTTACTAAAAAGACATTCCAAAGCATTAAAAACATCCCAAGGGTATGACGCTGGAAACCAGTTGTCAGCTTTGACAATAAATAGTTTGTTTTCTTTAATAAAAGACTTAATGTAGTCAATGAATTCATATTCTCCTCTTTCAGATTTATCAATCTCTATACTGAGAATGTTTTTAGGTAAAAAGTATAATCCTGTATTAACTAGGTTAGACGTGGGATTTTCTGGCTTTTCAATAATATTTTTAATTATTCCCTCCTCTTCAAAAACTATGCCAAAGGCTGAAGGATTCTCATGTTCCTTAACAAGAACACAAGGAAATCTTTTGATTGCTTTTTCAATATCTTCTTTGAAATAGAAGTCATCTCCATTCAAAACAAGAAATTGATCTTTAATCAATGGATAGCATAATTTAATTGCTCCACCAGTTCCATTTAATTCTTCTTGAAGAATATACTTTATCTTTATTCCTTCAAAATTATCACCGATTAATTCCTTAATTAATTCTTTTTTGTAATTAATGATTATAAAAACTTCATGAATTAATCCTTTCAATTGTCTCAGATTGTGTTCAAGAATTGACTCTCCCATTACAGAGAACAATGGCTTTGGTGTTGTCAAAGACAATGGCTCAAACCTTGTTCCTTTTCCTGCTGCTAAAATTATTGCTTGCATACTAATTTCATAATAATATTTGCTAATTTGTCTGGATCATGAATTATCTCACCATCTCTAAGAATAATATCTTCTTCAATAAATTTATCTGATTTTTTATGATATTTGACTAAATCTATTAATTCTTCATGTTCTTCTTTAAAGTTTTTTAGTTTTTGTGGAGGAATTTCTTTATTATTTAGAATAACATAATCAAAAGGACATTGTAAATGTTTTTCTACTAAATTAACAAAATCTTCCACATAAAATCCATTTGATTCTCCTTTTTTATTCATTAAATTGGGAATGTATATTTTAAGAGCCCTGCTATTTCTTATTGCTTCACAAAGCCCATTAACTAATAAAACCTGCATTAAAGAAGAATAAATATCTCCCGGACCAATGATCACAGCATCAGCTAAGCCAATTCTTTTTACTGTTTGAGGGCAGACATTAACTTCTGGTCTTAAAAAAATTTTTTCAATCTTCAAATTAGCATTATGTTTAGGAATATCAATATTTGTTTCTCCAACTATTTCTTCGCCATTTTCTAAAATAGCTACTAAATCAGAATTATGAATTGTTGAAGGAATAATTTTATGTCTACCCAAAAAAGAATTTAGTTTTTCAAATACTTCTTTGTATGAACCTTTATTTAAGACTAAGGCTGTGAAAATAATATTTCCCAAAACATGTTCATTTAGATTCCCCTCATTAAATCTAAAATTTAATAATTCTTTGTCTTCAAAAGAAAAATTAGCTAATTCAATAAAGGCTCTTCTTAAATCTCCCGGAGAAATAATATTATAGTCATTTCTTAATTTTCCTGATGATCCTCCCGAATCTAAAACAGCAGAAACAACTGTTAAATCAACGTTTCTTTTTTTTAAACCCCTTAAGACTGCTTTTGGCATTGCATTACCTCCGCCAATACAAACAATTTTTTTTGGTTTTGATCTAAAATTAAACATTTTTATTAATCATTTCTTCGAATGTTTCTTTATTAGAAGAATAAAATATTCCCAATGGAATCTTTCCTTCACCATTATAATTCCATTCTTCTATTAACTTTCTTGCTTCTTCCTTTGACCTATTTTCTTCTTTTAATTCATATACTCTTTCATTGTAAAATTTGAAAGTATCGTAAAAAGAAGGGCAAGGTTGAAGAATTTCAATAAAACTAAAACCATTATGATTAATTGCTTTTTCAATTAATAATGATAAGTGATCGATCTTAGAAGAATATCCTCTAGCAATAAAAGTTGCATTAGAGTCAAGCATTAATTCTAATGAATTTAAAGGATCTTCAACTGACATTCCTGGACTCGCCTTAGATTTTAAACCCTTAGGAGAAGCTGCTGTAAATTGACCAGTAGTTAAGGCGAATAAACGATTATTATGCATTAAAACGGTAATGTTTGAATTTCTTTTAGCTAAATGAATTAAATGAGATATCCCTTCATTTAAAGCGGCCCCATCTCCAATAAAAACAATTACTTTTAAACGAGGATTACCTAATTTTATTCCTGCTGCAGTTGAAATTGATCTTCCATGTAAAGAATCAAAACTACTTATGTTCAAATAATCAATAATTTTAGAATTACATCCAATATCAGAAACAATAACAATATCTTCTTTGTTAAAAGACTCTATTGCTTTTTTAAATGACGCCAAGATTCCAAAATTACCACATCCTGGACACCAAGTATTGATTGCTTTTGTTTGTAAATTATCCATATATTTTCTTTAATTCAATTTCTAACTCTTCTTCAGTAAATGGCCTGCCATCATATTTTAAAATATTATCATCAACCTTAATTCCGTATTGATTCAATAATTGACTTAATTGACCAATTGCACTAGCCTCAATACAAACAATTTTTTTAGATTTTTCTAATGCTTGCAAAACCTGTTTTTCGGGAAAAGGCTCCAAAACAATTAATTGAACCATTTTTAATTTTAATTTTTCGCAAACTGTTTTAACTACTCCCTTTAAAGAGCCGTAACAAATAACAACTTTTTCTAAGTTTTCTCCATAAACATTGATTGCTTCTAAAGATTTTATTTCTTTTTCCATTGATTCAAATTTCTTTAATCTTTTTTCTTGCATTTGTTTAATAACCTCCTTGTCTTCTGTAGAAATTCCCATCTCGTCATGTTCATAGCTTGTTGCTTTAACTATTTCTTTGCCACCAGGAAAAAATAAAGGAGAAATACCATTTTCAGTAATCTGGTATCTCTTGTATTCTCCGTTGCCATTCCATAATAATGGTTCTTCTTTTTTAATTTCAGCTTCATTAAAACTAAAAGTGCTTTCAGATAAGTTTTTATCAATCAAAATAATTGATGGTGTTTGATATTTCCACGCTAGATTAAGAGCTTTGGCACTCCAAATAAATGATTCGTTAGCATCTCCAGGAGCAAATATAAATCTTTTAAAATCTCCGTGTCCAGAGTTAAGGGTAAATAATAAATCACCCTGTCCACTATAAGTTGGGACACCTGTTGCTGGCCCTGGTCTTTGACTATTAACTATTACAATTGGAACCTCTGCCATTGCTGCTAAACTAATTCCTTCTGTCATCAAAGCAAAACCCCCACCAGAAGTTCCAACCATTGTTCTTTTTCCAGCAAAAGCTGATCCAATACCAGCATTAATAACAGCAATTTCATTTTCCAATTGGACAGTTAAAATATTACTATGTTCTCCTAAATAATTTAAAATTCCTGTAGCTGGAGTCATTGGATAAGCTATATATATTTCAAGACCTGCTTTTCCTGCTCCTAAAGATAAAGCTTCGTTACCAGTTAATAATGGTCTATTTTCTCCTATTTTTTCTATTTTTAAAACTGGATTTATAGAATCGTATGCTTTTTTAGCTATTTCTAAATTCTTTTCAATTTCTTTTGAAATCTCTTTTTCTAAAACATCTTTTAAAAAATTAAAATCTAAACTAACAACTTTGGCAAAACCACTAATTAAAGCGGTGTTAGCCATAATTGAAATGCCTCCTACCTCTTTAGTAATTGTTTCTATTGCAATCCCAACTCCTTTTTCATTTTCAATTTTATCTTTATTAAAAATTAATATTCCATCATTATCTAAGTTATTAATATGTTCATCTATTGTTTTTTCATCTAAAGCTAATAAAAAATCAATTTTTTCTTTAGAGCAATTATATTCTTTATCTGAAATTCTAATTAATGAAAAACTATGTCCTCCTTTTATAAGAGACTGATAATCGTCATAAATAAAAACATTGTAGCCTAAGCTACTAAAAATTTTTGCGATAATTAATCCTGCTTTTCTTGACCCTTGGCCAGCAGCACCGCCTATTAAAATTGAGAAATCTTTGCTATTCATCGCTATCATTATAGCACAAAATTACTCAACTGTCACACTTTTAGCTAAATTTTTAGGTTTATCAATATCTTTACCCAAAGAATCTGCAAAATAATAAGCAAACAAATGAAGAGGAATGACTGAAAGAATTGGAGTTAGCATTTCTAATGTTTTTGGAATATAAATCACATCATCAGCAATTTCTTTGATTTCTTTATTTCCCTCTGTTGCAATTGCAATAATTTTTCCTTTTCTTGCTTTTATTTCTTCAATATTAGCTATCATTTTTTCATAGACAGAATCTGTTGGACAAATTGCAATAACAACACAATTTTCATCTATTAAAGCTAATGGTCCATGTTTCAATTCTCCACCTGCTAATCCTTCAGCATGGATATAAGATATCTCTTTTATTTTCAAAGCTCCTTCTAGAGCAATAGGATAATTATACTTTCTTCCAATAAAGAAAAAATCTTTTTTCTGATTATACTTTTCAGCTATTTTTTTAATTTCTTCTTTTTTATCTAATATTTTTCTTGCTAAATTTGGCAATTCTTTTAAACATTGAACAATTTTTTTTCCTTCAACTAAAGACATGTTTCTTTGACGGCCTAAACAAACTGTAATCATGGCCAAAGTAGTTAATTGGCCTAAAAATGCTTTAGTTGAAGCAACAGCAATTTCTGGTCCTGAACGAGTATATACTCCTGCATCAGTTTCTCTGGATTGAGAAGATCCAACTACATTAGTAATTCCTAAACAAAGAGCTCTTTTTTCTTTCATTTCTCTTAATCCTGCTAAAGTGTCTGCTGTTTCGCCTGATTGAGAAACAAAAATAGCAGCAGTGTTCTTATTGATAATTGGCTTTCTATATCTAAACTCAGAGCCAATATCACTTCTAGCCAATAAATCAGCATGTTCTTCAAACATATACTCTCCAACCTTACAAGCATAATTAGCAGTGCCACAACCAATCAAAAATAAATCATCGACTTCTCTTAATTTGTTTTTAACAGATTCTAGCCCTCCTAATTTTACATTACCTTCATCTACAACAAGTCTTCCTCTTATTGCATCTTCAATAACATTAGGCTCTTCCATTATTTCCTTAAGCATGAAATGTTTATATCCTCCCTTTTCTGCTTGTTCTATATCCCATTCAATTAATTCTGGCTCTTTTTTTAATTCTTTATCTTCTTTTAAAACTGTTATTAGACCATCTTTTTTAAGAACAGCTATTTCTTTATCTTCTAAAATAATTATTTGCCTAGTTGTTGTTAATATTGCAGAAGCATCAGA
>JAGOOU010000047.1 GCA_017992335.1 Candidatus Parcubacteria bacterium
AACTATATTTATATATCAATTCATTAAAAGCACCTTTTTTAGTTCTGACTAATTTAAAGCTGTTTGTTTTGTTAGAACTAAATTGGACAAAAGAATTTGCCATTTCTAAAAATATACTTTCACTTCTAATTTTGTTCTCGGCGGAAACAACTAATCTAATATTTGTTTCAAAGCTATCTTTGCTTAATTTATCTCTTAACATCTTTAGCAACTCTTCGTCCGGAGTTGAAGTCAATGTGTTTTCACTTTTTCCTTTAATAGTTGAGATAAAATTAGTTGCTCCCATTGCTTGTGTAAGGTTTTTACCTTGAGCAACTTCATTAGCAATCATTTTTCCTCTTTCATACCAACTATTAGAGCCCTTTTTAACAATTAATTGAACAGCGGCCTCCTCATTAGTTTTTAATTTTGTAAATATGTTGGTAATTGAAGATAATGGATCTGTATCCATTTGATTATATGTTTTAATTGGTAAATATAGCGGCTTAGTTGTTTTAAGATAACCACAATAAACATTTTCTGTTGGAGAAAATATATTATAATCATTACTTCTTTCAACTTGTGCTGTTGGATATATGCTGTATATTTGTTTTTCAATAAAGTTTTCAAATCTTTTAGGAACAGCGACATAGAAAATAATATCTTCTTTTAGTTTGACTATTTCCAATGCAATCCATGGATCAATTCCAAAAAGACCTTCTTTAGATAAAGAATTAAGAGAACTATAGAAATCTTCCATCAATCTAATCCAATCCTTTTCTTGTTTTTGAGAATCCCGAATTTCCTCAGCGGTAACTCCACTCATTTTAACCGAAAACAAGGTAAGTTTTAATGACTGTTCTATAATTTTTCTTTTTTTGTTTCTCTTGATAAGAAAAACAATAAGTAGAATTAAGAATAATGATATTCCTAATAATATGTATTCTGTCATATTACTTTTTCATATAAAATTCTTTTTCTTTTGGATCAAACTTTTCTATTGAATATCTTAGCATAGTTCTTGGCATAATGCGATAATATTTATCTAAAAACTCTTTTTCTAAATCTTTGTTTCTTTTGCCAACCTCTCTTAGCATCCAACCAACCGCCTTATGTATCAAATCATTTTCATCCTTCAATAATATCTCTGATATTTTCAAAGTATCCTTAAAGTCATTATCTTTAATAAAAGCAAAAGTTGCAACAATTGATATTCTTTTTTCCCACAAGTTATTAGATGTGGATAGAGAATAAAGAATGTCTCTGTTTTTATCTTTCAAAAAATCACCCATTATTTTAGGTGCTGTCAGGTCAACCAAGTCCCAGTTGTTTATATTTCTAAAATTTTTAATATATATGTTATAAATTAATCCTTTATCTTCTTTGTATTTTTCAACTAATATTAAAAGTGCTGTCAAACGATATTCATGTATTTTACTATTTAATAATTCTTGGACATCTTTTAAAGAAATGTCTTTATAATATTTCTTCACAATTATTCTTAAGGTAGGAACTGTTACTCCCAAGAAAATATCACCCTCTCCATATTGACCTTTTTTGTTCTTGAAAAAACGAGACAATGTTTTAGCCTGAATTGGATCTTTTTTTGATTGTATTTCTTTTTCTATATCAACCATTCCATTATTCCTCCTATTAAACAAAGTATTCCAAATGTCATTGTTATTTTAGAAAAATTAACTTTTTTTGAAAAATCAAGAAGAACTTTAAGGGAGATTATTCCGAAAACAAAACTTGATAAAAGGGCAACCCATGGAAATGAGTTTATAGAAGGATTACTTATAAAAATATATCCTGTTGATGCGGCAACAGCGGGCAATGAAATAATATATGATTTTTTTAATATCTCTGACGGATCATTTTCTTTAAGCGATAATCCAAATATAGTTGAACCAGAACGAGAAACTCCAGGTATCACAGAAATGCCCTGAAGAAGACCAACAATGACAGAATTAAAATCTTTATTCATATTTAATCTAATATCTTTTTTCTGGAACCATGAAGTAAGCAGTAGTCCAAAACCAATCAAAAATAAAAGGCCTGAACCAATCGCAATATCTCCAATTGTTTTATAAACTACAAAACCTAAAGATAAAGAAACAACACTTGCAATTATAAAAAATCTTAACAGCTCTTTATCTCTTAATAAAATTAAATTAATCCAATCCTTTCTAAAGAATATCAAAACTGCAAACATTGTTCCTAAGTGTAAAAACAAAGAAAAATCAATACTATTAATATCAGTCACTATAAAACTAGAAAAAATAGTCATTAATCCCTGACTTGATATTGGTATCCATTCAAATATTCCTTGCAATGCTCCTAACAAAACATATTCCCACATATTATTTCTTAATTACTACAAATCTATACTCTCCGAATTGATCTTTATGAAATTCTCCTTCTTTTATTTTGTCTTTTTGCTGAGGGTCAAACTCCATTATAGCATATCCTCCTTCATTCAAATAATCTTTTACATTATCAATAAAATTGTTAATTATATCCATTCCATCATTTCCTGAAAAAAGAGCAATGTGGGGCTCATAATTTATAACATCACTACCGACTTCATCAATTCTACTTTTAGCAACATAGGGGGGATTAGCTAATATGTAGTCATATTTTTCATCAATATTAGAGAAAATATCTGTTTTAATTATCCTATACCTATTACTATCAATATCACTACAATTAATTTTGATTTGCTCTAAAAAAGCATCGTCAATTTCGCCAAAATGACAAATTGAATCTTGAATATTTTTTAATACAGCTACACCAACACAACCTGACCCAGAAAATAAATCAAGGCACTTCATTTTTTCTTTGTGATCTTGATTAATAAACCATTGAACCCAGTATTCGGTTTCTGGTCTAGGAATTAACGGCCTTTTTGAAAGATCAATTTTAATTCCTAAAAAATCCTTAAATCCCCTTTTATATTCTTCTGGTAGTTCCATTTTAAACAATAAGCAAAGAACAAATTATTCCAATAATAACTCCGCCGGATATTTCTAATATTGAATGACCTAAAATTTCCTTTGATTTATCAAAATTATCACCACCTTGTCCAATTTTCTC
>JAGOOU010000048.1 GCA_017992335.1 Candidatus Parcubacteria bacterium
TGGAACTTTTAGGAGAAAAGAACATTAAGCCTTTTGAGTGTGTAGGAACTCGTAAGGAAACATTGGTTGCATTTTATTTATCTTGGAAGAAGAATAAGAAATTAGCATTATTAAAACACTTTGAGAAGAAGGTGCTTAATAAATATCCTCAGATAGAAAAATATTCAAAAGAAATAATGGGGCATTGGGGTAAGAATAATTTACCTAAAGGTTTTGACGTTGGTATAATGGATTTATGAATAAGAGTTTTACTCTCATAGAAATATTAATAGTAATTGTAGTAATTGGAACGCTTTCTGCTTTTATTTTGATTGGCATGAGTTCGATTACTGATTCTGCAAATATTACTAAAGGAAAAGCCTTTTCTGATTCTTTAAGAAATTCATTGTTAACTAATCTTGTTTCAGAGTGGAAGTTAGATGAAGGAACAGGAACACAAATAAAAGATTCGTGGGGAATTTCTGCTAACGGAAATTTTGGCTGTTATGGAACGGGTTGTGCCAATCCTCAATGGAAATTAAGTTCTTGTGTTTCTGGATCTTGCATAGAATTTGATTGTTTAAGGAATTATGGTGATCCAGATGGATCAGCAGGAAGCTACGTAAGAATAGAACAAAATAGTGATATTAATTTATCAGCAAACAAGCCGTTTACGTTAGAGTATTGGATAAAATTTAATAGATTTATTGTTGGAGATTATGTAGGAACAGTGATGAAGGGATCTTTTGGATCTTCTTATGGGCATCTTACAACTGGAAGGAATATAATAGTCTATACAGATGATGATACTGGGGCAGAGCTTCAAGTTGTTAATTTTTTTGATAGCGGAGAGGTTAATAAATGGGTGCATATAGTTCAAACTTATGACAGTAATCAAAAAATAATAATTTATAAAAATTCTAAAACATCAACTGGATATCAAAGTGGAACAGGAATTGAATTAACAATCAATGCCTCCCCCTTATTTTTAGGAACAAATGCAGGAACAATATATTTCTTTGACGGTTTTCTAGATGATGTAAGAATATATAAAGAAGCTCTTGTTTCTTTTAAGATTAAAAAAAACTACTACATTGGTATTAATAAATTATTTAAAAATAAAGAAATATCAATCATAGAATTTAATCAAAGATTAGCAGAATTAAGATACAGTCTAGCAAACAATGAATAAATCATTTACTTTAATTGAAATATTGGTAGTAATAGTTGTAATTGGAACACTTTCTGCCTTTATTTTAGTTGGCATAGGTTCAATCAATAATTCAGCAGACATGACTAAAGGTAAGGCATTTTCTAATTCTTTAAGAAATTCATTGTTAATGAATTTGGTTGGGGAATGGAAATTTGATGAAGGATCAGGACAAAATCTTTCTGATTCTTGGGGACCTAATGCAGCTTTTTTAGGAAACAACGATACCGTTGAAGCTACAGATCCAGCTTGGGTTTCTTCTGAATGTGTTTCTGAAAATTGTCTCAGTTTTGACGGTATAGACGATACTGTTAATTGTGGAAATAATTCTGTTTTTGATATAACGGGATCGGTAACCCTAGAGGGTTGGGCAAAATATAAATCTGACGCGGCAAGTTATAAGGGAAGCATTGTTGGCCAACCAATTGCATATATATTAAATTTTGATCTAGGAAGAACTCTTTATTTTAATTTAAGAAATTCTGCAGATACTTGGTTTTGTGCTACCTATTCTCCGGTTTTATCACAAGATTTTTTAAAAAAGTGGCATCATTATGTTGGAACGTGGAATAAAGAAACTGGATTTAGATATTTATATATTGATGGAAAATTACAAAATACTCCAGCTAGTTGCGGGACATATGATTTAAAAGTAACAAATGATCAAGTTGTAATTGGAAATGTTTGGGGTAATTGGCCCATGCCCGGATTTTTGGATGAAATAAGAGTGTATAAGGAGTTTTTATCTTTATCTCAAGTCCAAGAAAATTATTATTCCGGAATAAATAAATTGTTTAAAAATAATCTCATTACGCAAAAAGAATATAAGGACCTCATGGTGGAGAATTAAATTGACAATGATATGTATTTATTGTATAATTAAATTACCTTGAAAACTAAAGAGGGATTTAGTTGAAAGAGAAAATTATTCTTATTGCCATTGAAGGATGGTCTGAAAATGGAGCAGAGTGGAATTATTCTTTGCTCAGAGAGGAACTTAAAAGTTTACCTATTAAAATAGTGGTTCCCAGCTACCTAGATGCAAAGGGGAAATTTAGTAGGTTCCGATCTCATAGAACAGTAGAAGAATACGCCTCAAAAGTAGAGAAGGTAATTCTTGCTGAAAGGCGGGAAAATCCAAATGCCAAGATATATGTTCTTGGCCACAGTTTGGGCGGAGTAATCGCAAGATATCTTTGCTCTAAGAATTTTCTCCCAGAAGAGTATATGATTCTTGCTGGGACACCGAATCTTGGAATTAACTTTGGCTTTTTCAAGAATTCCATATTAAAAATTCTTGCAAAGATTTGCAATGTCCCAGCATTCTTCCAGCTTCTTGAAGGAAGCAAGTTCATTTATACTTTAAACATATTTGGAATTCCTTCCAAAGCCCACTATATCTTTGGAGAAGAAGATAGTGTTGTTTCTCGGGCATCAAGCGACCCGCTAAAAATCGGAATAAGTGTTCCTAATTGTGGACACAAGCTCTTTCCAAGAGAAAAAGAAAAACTGGAATCTAGCGCGATCCCAGTCATTAAAAGAATACTCGAAAAAGGTCTCGAGAATAAATAAAGGCCTTTTTTTATTTAATCCCTTATTTTAAACTTTCCTTCTAGTTTTTTCATCTTTTCTACAATACCACCATATTCTAGTTCACTATAAGGGAGCATAGCATTGCCGAAAAATCCTTGTTTTCTAATCTCAAGAGCTTTTTTGCTAATATTATCTCTAATATGATCCCAGAAAGGATGATCAAAAGCATCTACTGCTTCTGTTAGTATTCCATTATGAACGCAGTATGCAGCGCAAGAAACCAAAGGAGGTCCGTCAAAGAAAGAAGTAGGACACATTT
>JAGOOU010000049.1 GCA_017992335.1 Candidatus Parcubacteria bacterium
TATTATATCTACTTTCTATTAACCAATCTCGTAAATGATAACATTGTATAAAAAAAGATGTAAAAGCATCTATTGCCTTATCGAAATTATCATCTGTGGCAACTGAAAAGCGTTCAATATCTTGTTTTAATCTCTTTATTCTTTCTAGTTGTTCTTGGTATGGCAATTTACTCATGTTATAAATTATTTTTGTATCTTTTTATTTCTTTTTTTGCGTTCTTAAGGAATCTTCCGAAATCACGCTCTTTTTCTTTCTTTTCTATCTCAGACATTTCATAATATTCAGACTCTTTCTTTAAGTTTATATAATTATTATATTTTTCCTTGTCTAATTTCCCTTGATTTAATGCTTTCAATACTTCACAGCCAGGCTCGTTTGTATGAGTACAATCAGAATATTTACATTTTTCTCCTAATATAGCTATTTCATCAAACAAATCATCTATTCCTTGATTAACATCTGTCATTCCTACTTCTCTCATCCCTGGATTATCTATTACTATTCCTCCCTCTTCTAAAAAATACATTTCTCTTCTTGTGGTAACGTGTTTTCCCCTATTACTGAAATTACTTATTTCTCCTGTTTTAATAATGTTTTCTCCTAATAATTTATTAATCAAAGAAGACTTGCCAATACCCGAAGACCCTAAAAAGCAATAAGTTTTTCCTTTTAAAATATACTGCTTAAGTAAATCTACTCCTTGATTAGTTATTGTGCTTGTTAAGATAACATCAATATTATTAAACCTATTTTTGATTTGATTAATTTTTAAATTCAAATCTTCTTCAGATATTAAATCTATCTTATTAATAATAATTACTGGCTTAACTCCTCCATCAATTGCTATCGCAAAATATCTTTCAATTCTATTTAAATTAAAATCTCTATCAATTGATTCAACAATAAAAGCTACATCTATGTTTGTTCCAATAACCTGTGTTTCTGTTTTTTTATCATCTCTTCCATGTTTCCTTTTAATTATTGTTTTCCTGGGCAATATTGCATTAATAACAGCTTGATTGTTGTTAAGATCAGTAATAGCCACCCAATCTCCAACAGCAGGATAATCTTCCTTAGATAAAGCATTAAAGATCTGTTTTCCTGTAATTTTAGCTAAGAATTCTCCATTTTCATTAATTACTCTATAAGACCCTCTATTTTCTGAAGTAACACGAGCAATTGAAAAACTATCTAATTTCAATTTTATTCGATTAGATTCAAAAAAATCATTATAACCAAAATCTTTAATTTCTTTATTCATTATATAATATCTTATCATAAATTAAAGACTGACAAAAGCCAGTCTTTAATAATTGCTTAAATATGAAAATTAGTCTTTTTTGCCTAGTTTTGCAATAAAGATTATAGCAATAGAAGTAATTGCTAATGTGCTTGCAACCAATAATCCTTTATACAAAGACTCTTTGATCTCTTGAGAAGCACTAAAATCTAAAATTAAGAGAATTGCAGCCAATGCAGAAATCAGAACACTAACAATAGCAAAAACTTTGAAAATATTGATTATATTGTTTTGCATAATATATATTTTAACTTATTATTTATGTTTAATCATTATACCATAAATTAAAAATTATAGAAACCAGCCGTTTGGCTGATTTCTATTAATAAATATTTTTGAAAAACTAATTTCCATACATTCTTTGAAGACCAGTTATATCGGGTTGTTCGAGACTTCTTTTTTCAGTATCTCCTTCACTAGAATATCCATACATTGTAACATAAGAACAGGATGTACTATAAATATCACTTAAGCCAACAGCATGGCCCAATTCATGAGTTGCTATGTTTTGTAAATCCATTAAAGAAGGAGTAGTTTCTCCGTCCCCCCAAACAAAATCAGTATTAAAAAGAATATCAAATTCAACAATTCTCCTGCCAACTCTTGTATACCAAACAGATGTTACTGCTATAACACCATCTTGAGGATAATTGCCAAAAGCTATAGCATTTTTATAATCCTGAACTCCATATTGAATACTATTGTTGATTGAAAAACTATCATTAAAAAGCTCTTTCGAAATTGCTATGTCCCAAGTTTCTGCAGAGGTATTTATTTGAGAAACCACAAAGTCGCTATTTAAATTATACGGATTTGTTGGATTTATTGTATAATTTACTGGAAAAACATCCCATTTTACGCCCATCAACTTATAGCAAGTTTCTGTTTTTGAAGGCTTTGCTGGACTTGATGGTTTTGCATAATGAATGAAATCTACTCTATCAAGTCCCCATTCTCCTCCCTCTGTTTCGGTTATAACCGAAGATTTTTCTGGTGCTTTAGCTCTTTCTTGAGCTTGATCTGCAGCTGGAATAAGCATAGTGGCATTCACAGCTCCGCAAATCGTCAAAACAACTGTTCCAATTAAAATAGTTAAAATTATTTTTTTCATATTTTTAATTATTTATTATTTTTATTGACCCTTAACTTAAGGTTAATACTCTATTAGGTTTTGTCAAGCTTTGTTTACTTTAATATTAAAACCTACTTATTCCTCTAGAAGATCATCACCATTAATAATATTCATTGCTTCTTTATAGTCTTTTTCTAGAACATATAAATCAGCACCGTAATTATCGCCCAAGGCACCTCTAAAATCTATTCCTCCTTCAACCTTAATTATGCTTTTAATATTGTATTTTCTTAATAAGTTTTGGGTGGCTTCGGCTAATAAATTCGAATTAAATTTTTTTAATAAAACTTCTTTACTCATTATTCTATTTTATCACAAATCAAAAACCGACGAAAGTCGGCATATAATTTGAGATAAAAAAACAATTGTTTAATATCTCAACTTTTGAGGATTTTCTGATTAACAATCAGCTTCTCTAGAGAAGAATTGATATCACCCATATGCTTTGCATAAGGCGATTTCTTCGAAATTCCCATGTAGAAAAGCTGATTAGAAACAATTGCAGCTTCTTCAATATCAGAAAGGTTCGCTTCAGATATCATTTTTCTGCCAGCATAAGCAGAATAGATGAAATAGTCCACTTTCCCTTCTTCGAGAAG
>JAGOOU010000050.1 GCA_017992335.1 Candidatus Parcubacteria bacterium
AAAAAGGGTGAATAAACCCTGTTTTTTTTACTCGTTGACTTTTATGATTTTTTTCAATATAATGTTTTTATATGAATGGTGAGGAAATCATAAAACTTACAAATGCAGTTTATAAGGTGACTGATCTTTTCCCTGCAAAAGACCCTCTTAGGATGGCTACTAGGAAGGAGGCCTTAAATGTTTTATTTTCCTCAATTCTTTTTCTCAAAGGATTTAATCCTAAAAACAAGGTAAAAGCTTTGGCTAGTTTAAAAGTTTTAGAAGCTTGTTTTGATGTTGCTCAAAAGCAGAATTGGGTTAATGAAAAGAACTTTGAGATTCTTAAAAGAGAGTATCGTAAAATAGGGGAGTTTATAAAAGAAAAGAAAACCATTAAAAAAGAAGTTATTAAGAAAGAAGCGGTTCTAAAGGAAAAGCCAGTTAAAAGAGAGCAGCCAGTTATTGAAATAACCAACAAAGACATTGAGTATGAAAAATTATCAGATATCCAGTTAAAATTATTGGAAATACTCCAAAACAAAGGCAAGCTTAAGCCAAATGAAATTAATGCTTTTTTCCCTGGATTAAGTGCTAGGTCAGTAAGAAGGGAATTAAAAGAATTAAGAGAAAAGAACATTATTAATTCATTTGGAGGAGGAAAAGCTATTTTTTATAGTATCAATGAGTATCATTGAATCTGGCCAATGTGGACACAATCTGGCCAATGTGGACACAATCTGGCCAATGTGGACATAATGTGGACAAGATTAATAAAATGTGGACAAATTAATGCAACCTCAAGAATTCAAAGAACAATTTTTTTCCCAGATATATGATGATTATATAGACAAGGTTTATCGCTTTGTTTATTTCAAAACAAATACAGAAGATGTTGCTAAGGATATTACCTCAGAAGTGTTTACTAAGCTATGGAAGCAAATCTATCTGGACAATGAAATCAAAAACCCTTCTGGCTTTTTGTTCAAAACTGCTAGAAACATGCTTGTTGACCACTATAGGAATAAGGACAAGAATCCGGCCAATTTAGATAACATGGCTTACATGGTTAAAGACGACAATCAGGACATTGAGAAAAAAGCAATGATTAATGATGATATGCAAAGAATACGAAATGCAATGTCTGATTTAACTGAAGAACACCGCCAAGCAGTATTCATGTACTATGTCGAGCAAGAGCCAATTAGTGAGGTTGCTAAGTCTCTAGGCAAGACCCCGAATAATGCTAGAGTCATAATCCATAGGGGAATGAAAGAGCTAAAAAAGATCTTAGAAGCATAAGTGTAATAAAACCTTTGTTTTTACGTCATGATATAAACATGGATGAATTTACTTTAATAAAACAACTCGAATCCCTTAAATCAGTCAAAGCCGATTCTAATTGGGCTTCTTTGTCTAAACAAAGTATTATATCCAAGGAATTTGAAAAACCTTCATTTTCCATATTCTCTTATTTAAAACAACCCAAACTAGCCCCTGTATATGCTTCTTTAATAGTATTATTTACTTTTACTCCCTTTATCTTTGCTCAAGATGCTTTACCAGGAGAAAGACTATACACTTTTAAGAAAATAGGGGAAACAGTAAAATATGCTCTTCAAGGAGATGAATCAGCTGCTCAAATAGAACAAGTTGAAACAAGATTAAATGAATTAAGCAGGATCACAGAACAAACCCAGAATCAAGGGCATAAGCTAGCAGCAGGAATTAAAGAAACTAAGCAAGCTTTGACCAAAGCAACCAAGCAAATAGCTAAAGCACCTGAAGCTCAGAAAGCTGAATTAGTTGGAAAAATAGTTGCTCAAATTACAGCTATTGAAAAAAAGACAAATGCTGCTATAATGGATTCAGACGAAGAGTATCAAGAGCTTTTTAAGTTTTTCGTTGAAAATGAAATCAAGGAAATAGAAGAGAAAACATTAAGCGAAGAACAATTAAAATTATTGAATCAAGCAAAAGAATTATTTAATAATGAAGACTATTCAGAAGCTCTAGAAATGATATACCAAATACAACCAAATAATTAGACGCAATCCTAGATGCCAGGTTCAACTTCAGAATTAATATTTTAATTTTGAGGTTGAACCTAAAGACACGACAAGGATTGTTGATAGAGGTTTCCTTAAACCAAAGCGATTGCCCCTTTCGTCATTCTTCTCTGGTTATTAAACTAGAGAAGAGTGACAGGATGTTTAGGGCAGTCGACTAAGTTGGGTCGACAGGCAGCCATAAAAAAATTAGATTAATATAAAGAAAAAAAAGATTATTTCTTTAAAACAAGATTTTTAATAAACACATCACCATTAAACAATCTCTCAATTTAAAGAAGTAATCGAATCAAATTAAAAAATGAGTATAAAGAAAATAGGAATCGTATCCGGTGTTCTATTTGCTTTAGTAGTTGCAGTAACTCCAGTTATTGCTGCTTGTGATTTATCACACCCAGAAGAATGTACTAATGAACAATTAACTGCATTAATTCAGGGTCTAAGCGGAACAGGAACAGGAACAGGAACAACAGGTTCTATATCTGGAATTCCTGCTGGCTTTCAGTTCAACACAAACTTAAAGCAAACTTCCACTGGAAACGATGTAAAATATTTACAGATATTATTGAATTCTGACGCAGCTACAAAAGTAGCAACAACAGGTGCTGGTTCTCCTGGAAATGAGACCACATACTTTGGACCTGCTACAAAAGCAGCTGTTATCAAATTCCAACAGAAATATGCTTCTGAAGTTTTAGCTCCTTATGGCTTAACTGCAGGAACAGGATATTTCGGTGTAAGTTCAAGAACAAAAGCTAATGCAATCTTAGCAGGCGGTGGAACAGGTTCAACTTGTCCTACTGAAGCAGTTGCATGCGTAACAGGAGGATATAACTGGGTTAATGGAGCTTGTTCATGTCAATCAACATGTCCAACAACAGCAGTTCCTTGCGTAACAGCAGGATACAACTGGGTTAATGGAGTATGTTCATGTTCAGGTACAACTCCTCCAGTAGTAGGTGGATTTAGTGTAGCT
>JAGOOU010000015.1 GCA_017992335.1 Candidatus Parcubacteria bacterium
AATTTGTTGGCTCCGGCGGTAGGATTCGAACCTACAACCTAATGCTTACATTTTATCCTAATATTTCTAATAGGTATGGACTATATCATCACCCTAATTTGCTAGGGGCGAGGCGCTTCCCACTTATTTCTAAGCAGTACTCTCATAAAGAGATAGTCTCTGAACCTTCCTGAATAATTCAGGCTTGGCTGCGGATTGCCATAAGTATTAAAACTTTTAGGTTTCCCGCAATTCACCTCGTTTTTCAATCTCGATTACTCGAGAAAGCTGCAAGTATTTTACAGGCATCCGCGCTACCATTGCGCCACGCCGGAATATGTTAAATATACTAAATATATACCTTTAATTAAGCAAACCGTCAACCCACCCCATTATCTTGCGGTGTAAAAAAGCATTAGAAATTTTAATTTTAAATATACCATAATTATGCTTCTTTTTTCTTAATCTATTCTTGTTGTTCTTTACTATATAACTTTTTGTAAACTGAGATAATGGTATTTCTGATAATTTTGACCAAAACGATTTTGCCTTATTTTCATTTAAATCGTCGTGAATATATAAACTGCCTCTAAGTTTATCATTAGAAATATCACAAAAATCTTTAAACCAATTTACCATAAATTTAATCATTTTCGGATCGGAATTAACAAAAGATATGTCTCTATCTGTTTTTCCTCCCTCTCCAGCATAAATTGCTATCCCCGCAATAAACCTTTCTCTTTTATTCAGTCTTCCTATGTCTTTTCTTCCTTGTTCATTAAGTATTTTTGTTATTTTTTCTCTTTCTTTTATTTTATTATGAGCTGCTATTATGCTTCCTTTTAAATTTCCTGTTTTTTTATTAAGATATAGTTTATTTAATTGCTTCTTATTAAGCTTAATATCTCTAACCCAGACACTAACAGAAGATAGAGAAACATTAAGTTTCTTTTTAATTTTTTTAATAGATAGACCTTTTTTCCTTAACTCTCTAGCTTTTAACTTTAAATCTAATTTTCCTTTCATTAATTTAAGTATAACATTCGAACCTAGAAAGTCAAGTTATATTTAATAACCCGCTAACTTCTTTAAGTCTTTATGTTGCCTAATCTTTTCAATAGCTTTAGCTTCGATTTGCCTAATTCTTTCTCTGGTAACGTTAAACTCTTGCCCCACCTCTTCTAGCGTATGCATTACTCCGTCCTCTAGTCCAAATCTCATAGAAATAATCTTTTTCTCTCTATCTGTTAAATCATTAAATATTTCTTCCAAATGCTCTCTTAATAATTTTCTTCCTGCTTGAGCAGCTGGAGATTCAATCTTATCATCTTTAATAAATTCTCCTAAAACACTGTCTTTATCATCTTCTCCTACTGGAGTTTCTAATGAAACAGCCTTCTGGGCGATTCTCTCTAAATGTCTGACCTTAGACACCTCTAATCCCATTTCAGCTGCTATTTCCTCGTCTAAAGGCTCTCTATCTAGGTCTTGAAGCAACCTTCTCTTAGCTTGAGTATATTTAGTCAAGGTTTCAATCATGTGAACTGGAATTCTAATTGTTCTTGCTTGATCAGCAAGAGCTCTAGTAATTGTTTGTCTGATCCACCAAGTAGCATAAGTTGAAAACTTATATCCTTTTCTCCAATCAAACTTCTCTACTGCTCGAAACAACCCTAAATTTCCTTCCTGAATTAAATCAAGCAAAGTTAAATTAGGAGATCTGCCAATGTATTTTTTAGCAATAGAAACAACCAGCCTTAAATTAGCTTCTGCTAATCTTCTCTTAGCTTCTTCATCCCCCATTTCAATCTTCTTAGAAAGTTCTTTTTCTTCTCTTGCTGTAATTGGAGAAATCTTGCCTATTTCTTTTAAATATGATTGGACAGAATCTATTCTTCCTATGGCAAAACTTTTTTTCTTTTTTACTGCTTTTTCTTCAAAATCCAAATATCCCTTTGAGTCCTTAATTTCAATTCCTTCTTTTTCTAGTTTAGTAAACATTGATTCTACTTCTAGAATATTGTCTTCTATATTGGGAAATGTTGATAATATTTCAGAAAAAGTAACAAAACCTCTTGTTTTTACTTTTTTAATAAGAGATTCTAGTTTTTCTTCTGTAATAACAGAAATAAGTTTTTTCTTCTTTTTCTTTTTAGGCTTAATTTTCTTGACTGGTTTCTTCTTCTGGATCTTTTTCTTTTTCAAGACTTTCTTCTTTACTACTTTCTTCTTGACTGGTTTCTTTTTCTTGACTATCTTCTTCTTTAATACAACTTTCTTCTTTTTTGTTTTTTTCTTCATATTTTATTAATGTTTTAAATTGTTCTAATAATTCTTTTACTTTATTGAAATCTCCTTTTTTTTCTAAGTTTTTTATTTCTAAATGAAGGCCTATCTGCTTTTCTTTTAATATCAAACTCTCTATTTCTAAAATACATGTTCTAAGCTCTTCTTCTTCTTCAACTTCTTCAATCACTTCTGATTTAAGAAAAATATAGTTTAAAAAATTATTATCATCTTTAAATTGCTCTTGTAATTCTTCAAAAGCAATATCTTGCTTTTCTTTTACTTTCTCTAATATTTCTTTAATTGGAGATGAAAAAAGAGAAAAATCTTTTATTGTTTCAATTCTTGATCTTTGCCTTAAAACAAGGGCTAAAATCTTTTCTTCAATCATTTGACGCCTTGTTTTCTTGTCTGCTAAACATTCCTGATTTTTTGATAACTCTTGCTTTTTTAAACCAATTTTCTTGAGCTCGGTTCGAATATCTTCTTCTTTAATTTTAAGCTCATTAACTAATCTCTCGATCCAATAAGATTGCTCTACTGAGCTTTCCATATTCTTAACACGAGGAAGAAATTCTTTCAATATCTTCTTTTTGTCTTCAATTAAGCTAATGTTTTTATTCATTAGTGCAATGTTAAAGAAAAATTCTGAGACAGGCTGTGATTCTTGGACAATTTTCTTCCAAAAGTCTTCACCTTCATTTAAAATAATATCCGCTGGATCTTTATCTTTAATCCTAGGGATAACTTTGACATTAAATTCTCCAGCCATTTCAATTGCTTTTTCTGTTGCTTTGTTGCCCGCTGAATCCATATCAAAAGCTAAAACTAAATTCTTTGAATATCTTTTAATAATTCCCAAATGAAGATTAGTTAAAGCTGTCCCAGAAACAGCAATACAATTATCAATTCCTGCTTGATGAGACATGATGCAATCAACATTCCCCTCTACTAAAATACATGAATCTTTTTTCCTTATCTCTATCTTTGCCTTATCAATTCCGTAAAGAGCCTTACTTTTATCATACAAAATTGAAGCTGGACTATTTAAATATTTAGCCTCTGATTTATCGTCTTTACCAAAGATTCTTCCAGTAAAACCAATTACCTCTGAATTAAAACTAGTAATAGGAAATATAATTCTTGATCTGAATCTATCAAAAGACTTTTTATCTTTTTCAATTGTCAATCCTGTTTTAATAATATCTTCTCTTTTAAATCCTCGGCTAATTAAAAAATCTGTTAAACCCTGCCATGTGTCTGGCGCATATCCCAATCTCCAATTTTTAATAGTCTCTTCTTTTAGTCCTCTTTTAAATAAATATTCTTTTGCTTCTAACCCTTTCTTGCTTTTTTCTAATTGATACTCAAAAAACAAACAAGCTTTTTCGTTTAGATCTAAAAGGATTTGCCTCTGAGTTTTCGCTTCCTTCCATTCTTTATTTTGTTTTAATTCTACCCCAGCCCTATCAGCCAATATCTTTAAAGCATCATAAAATTCAATACCTTCAATTTTCATTACAAATTTAAAAATATCCCCTCCTTCATTGCATCCTCCGAAACAATGCCAAATCTGTCTTGAGGGAGAAACGAAAAATGAAGGAGATTTTTCTTCGTGAAAAGGACATCTTGCCCTATAATTAACACCAGCTTTTTCAAGTTTAATATAGCTTGAAATAACATCAACAATGTTTAGTCTAGATTTGATTTCTTCTAATTCCTGGCTCATATTATTCTCTTTCCCCTAAAACAATGTTTTTTATTAATTCCTGTTTGTTCCTTAGTATTTTTAGAGAAACCGTATCTCCTGGGTTATACTTAAGCATTATTTTAGATAAAGAATTATCTTCAGTAATTTTCTCTCCATTAAATTCTAAAACAATGTCATCTTCTTTGAGCCCTGCTTTTTCAGCTGGAGAACCAGAAGAAATAGCTTTTTCTCCTGCCAAATCTCCTTTAACAATTAATATTCCGTAAGAAACAGGCAAGTCTAATTCTTTCATTATATCTTCACTAATTGCAACATATCTTATACCTATAAAAGGATATGAAATTTTTCCTGTTGTTTTTAATTTTTCAATATCTTTAATTGCTCTATCTATTGGTATTGCAAAACCAATATTTTCAGCTGAAGAAGCAACCGCTGTATTAATGCCTATTACTTCTCCCATTAAATTAAGAAGTGGCCCTCCTGAATTACCTGAATTAATAGCTGCATCAGTTTGAATAATATCTTCTAATGTTTCTGTGGTTGTGCCACCAGTAGCAGTAACTGTTCTCTCTAAGCCAGAAATTACGCCCACAGAAACAGTATTTTTTAATTGACCCAGAGCATTGCCAATAGCAATAGATGTTTGTCCGATTTGAATATTTTCAGAGCTTCCCAATTTAATTGGACTAAAAGAATCATTGCTTTGTATTTTCAAAATAGCAATGTCTTGGACTGGATCTCTTGCTAAAACAAGAGCTTCATATTCTTTATCATCATTAGTAATTACTGTGTATTCTGCTTTTGTGTCTGAAACAACATGCTTATTGGTTAAAACCATTCCATCTGACGAAACAATGAATCCGCTTCCTGCTCCAACTTGCTGTTTTTCTGTTCCTTGAGATTGAGGAACTCCCCAAAACCAATCATATGCTGAATAAATAGGAACTTCCTTAGTTATGACAATACTCACCACAGAAGGAGAAGCGCTTTTAACTACGTTGATGACCTTATCTTCTTCTGTTGTTTGAGGTACATATTCTTTTTCAACAATTTTTTCTTGAGTTACTAACGGAACACCGGCTTTTAATATTTGATTCCTTAGATCAGAATATAGATAATAAGTAAAAAACAAACCAACCAAAACCCCTAATAGAAAAAAAACTAAAAAACGGGAATCAAAAGACTTTACTTTAGGAAGAAATTTTAGTTCTTCTGGTTTTTGTATTTTTTTGAAATTAAATTCTGGTAATTGATACATTGTCATTTTACTTTTTTATTTTATCGTAATCAAAAGTATATTTTAATATATCCGACCGAACAGGACCAATAAAAACCATATGCATAGCACATAAAAGATATTTTACTCCTGTTCTGATGTATCCATCTTTTTGAAATCTTCTTATAGGCATATATAGTTTGGAAGAATCAATAACTTCAAATGTTCCTAACTTAGCACATTCCTGAACAAAAAAAACATCTTCTGCTAATTTAATCGTCTTATCAAAACCTTTTACTTTTTTAAATGTTTCATTTTTTACCATTATACCCATTGCTCCCATTGGAAATAATCTATCGAACAGTTTTTGCGGAACATTATATACCAAATCAAGAGTAAAAGGGTTAAGATAAATATTATTTTTTTGAGGATAAATAGGAAAAGAAGCAATTGATAAATCTCTTTCTGAAAATTTCTCTAAAGCATTTTTAAGAAAACCTTCTGATAGTATAATGTCTGCGTCTAAGAATAAAAGAATGTCTCCTTTTGCAACTTTTGCTCCTTTATTTCTACCCACAGCCGGAAGCCCTCCTTTTGTTACTACACAATTAAAGGCCCTGGCAATTTCAATTGTTTTGTCTTTTGACCCTGCATCAGCTACCACAATTTCTAAATCCTCAATATCTTCCTTTCTAATAGCTGTTAAAAGCCTAGGCAAGTTTTTTTCTTCATTTAATGTTGGAATGATTATGCTAAGCATATTTTATTGAAATAAATATCTTGCTTCTTCCCAATATTCAGGATGATTATGCTTTTCTTTCATCCAATACCACCATTCTGCGCCCCAAAAATAGAAAGCACTTATTCTGGTTCTTTTAGCGAAATCGATGTTTTTCCTAAATTGCTCTATGTCCATAGTTGTCATTTGTTCATCAAGCGAAGCATTAATAATTGATTGCTTGCACCATGGCTCTGCCTGAAGTTCGGTTCCAATGACTTTTTTATTGATTAATTCTAATAATTGAGCTCGTCTTTCATAAAAAGTTGCTGGCAAAAGATTATAAGAGAAATAGAATTTAAATTGCTCTTGCCAAACCTTTCTATAGGTTGTTACTCCCACAATATCGCCAATCATTCCTGATTTAAACCATAAAGAAAGCTCTCCACTTTCAGTAACAATAATTGGTCTAGTATTATCTAATTTCTTAACAAAGTCTACTTCTTTTTTAAAAAATGATATATCTGTCCAAGGGCAAGCACCAAAACTAAGGAATATCTCATTCTCTACTTGCCAAGCAGAAACAGTAGGATCATTTTTATACCTATTAACTACAACTGAAAGCATTCTCAAAATCTTATCCTGCTGAGTTTCTTTATCTGCGTTCTTAGCCCAATCAGGCAAGTGACATTCTGGCCAACGAGGAGTTTTCATTCCAATAGCTAAGACTACTTCTGCATTTCTTTTTTTAGCTTCTTCTACTTGCCAATCAATTTCAGAAAAATCAAAATTATTGTTTTCTTTTTCAAGTAAATCCCAATGAACAGAAATCTTTATCTTTTTTACTTTTAAATCATCCAACAAGGCTAAATACACCTGTCTAGAATCTAAGCCCAAAAACTCGGTTTGCTTTACTGAAAAATTAACCCCCCATTCTACTTCTTGAGAAGGTTTGGAAAAACCAATAAAGAAATATCCAATTATTAGTAAAAAAAATAGAGCCAAGATAAACCACATGTTTTTAGTGCTTATTTTCATTAGTTATATAATACACTAAAAAAGCTAAAAATCAAGCAATAAAATTGCCATATTTTATTAAGATAAACAATCCTAAACAAATAATTAAAACTGCAATAAGTTTTTGAATTAATATCTTTCTTGATAAAGATTCTTTTAAATATTTAGGCAAGCGGACAGAAAATATTGTTGTTAGTACAAAAAGAAAGACATATTGGACTCCTTTCAAAGCATTAACTATTGCCAAATATCCTACTGGAACTAAAACAATTGCCCAACTTTGAAATATTGTAGCTAATCCTCCAGCAACTTGAGACAATATAAAGATAATACCTGTTTCTCCTTTTCCTTCTTTTTTACGAATACTTTTTCTAACATCTTTATCTAAAAGAAAAACCAAAGAAACAATAGCTCCTAGAATTCTCATTAAAACAAATCCAGGCACCATGTCCATTTTTAAAAAAACAAATTTTTGGAAAATAAAATCAAGGGAAAAAAGTAAAGCAGCAAAAAAAGAAAGAGAAAGACTGTCTTTAGTAACAACGTGATTTTTCTCTGCACTAATCATTATTCCTCCCAGTAGAAGCAAAAAGAAGGCAATTAAATTATAATTACTTATAACCAAAGAAGCGTCTGGCCAAATAATTAAAGCGATTAGAAATATGAAAATAGGTTGAACTGCTCCTGTTGTTGGTATTACTCTGGATACATCATATTTTTCCAAAGCAGCAAAAAGAGCATAAAGTCCCCAAACATAAACAACTGCATCAAGAAAAGCCCACATTAGTGTTTTCTGATCTGGAATATGAAAATCAATAAAAGGAATTGCTAAGATAGCAAATATGCTTAAAAACCCAACATAAAAAGCATAAAGTTTAGGCTTGGGTGTTTTTTTTAAAACAATCTTATCTCCCAGTGAAGCTAGGGCGAAAAATAAATAACCAAGAATTGAAATTATTAACCAGGTCATTTTTCTATTATTTCTTTAATTTTTAAAACTCCCATTTGTTCTCCTTCAATAAAGCCCTCCATAGCAATCTCAGCTAATTGACCTTCTTTTAACATGTCAAAAAACCAATCTTTTATACAGCTAATATCTTCTTGCTCTATTCCAAAACCATTTCTTAAAAGCCACCTTCTATTAAAATCTTCTTGAGACCCAATGGTCGGAGCAATAATAATCGGCAAACCTAAAGCAGAATAAAAAGATAATTCACTTGGCTTTGTCCAAAGAATATCTGTTTTTCTCAATGCCTTATTAAAAGAATCAAAATATTTTTCAAAACTTTCTTCGTAAATAATTTCTATTAATTTTGTTTCTTTAACAAATTCGCTAATTCTTAGCTTTTCAATTTCTTGCTCAAAATATTCTTTAATTTTAATCTTAGTTCCAGCAACTAATATTAATTTTAATTCCTTATTAATCACATTATCCCTTAATTGTTTTAAAACTTCTATTCCTATTTCTTTTTGGGCTCCCGCTCCCCCTACAGCAAACATAATAGTCAGAGGGCTATTTTCTTTATCTCCTAATTCACCTAATTTTTCTTTTATTAATCCTTGATAGTTTTTTCTATAACTACCCAAAGGATCTAAATTAATAATTCTTTTCTTTAAATCTTCTTTTAAAATTTCTTTCTTTTTTCCAATGTTTTCCATTGGTAAAGGATATCCTGTTAAAAAGATATTCTCTTTTCGCACTCCATAAAGCCTTAATCTATCAACTACTCTTTTATTGGGTGCAAAATATTTAATCCTGCTTGTTCTAGGGTGCAAAGGCGCCCAACTTCTTGAAATATCTGCATCACAGACAACGCAATAAACCCCTCCTGCATATTTAAATTCTTCTGCCATAAAAGCGGGATTAAAAAATGTTGAGACAAAAGGCCTTTTGTCTTTATTAGAAAGTTTTTTAATTAAATGCTTACCCCAATTTCTTTTAAATAATGAGTATGTGCTTTTCTGACTAAAACCACAAGCTGATTCATCTTTTTTTGGATAAAATTCATTAATTTTTTGAGTTTTATCAAATAAAGAAAAAATAAAGTCACCGATTATTGGCACTTTTTTAAACCTAGAAACAGATTCATAAAATTTTCTTGAACTTTCCCAAATTGCTCTATCGGTTTGAGGAATGCTTTTATAGTCATTAGCATTAATGATTTTTTTCCCCATTGCTAAATCTCTCAGAGCATATGCTGTTCTTTGATGACCATAGCCCATATTAATTGATATGACCCATGCTTTTTTCATTGTATTATAATTATATAATATTAAATAAAAAATTCCAAGTCTTTTTTCCTTTTTTGAAACAATACAAACAAAACTATGGGAATATATAATAGCATGAAAATAAAAATTGGAATTTCTATTTTAGATAAAGGAAAACCAGAAGACAGGTCTATAACAAGAAGCAAATAAGAAAGAATGACTGATAAAACCATTGCTAAAAACCATGATAAAAAAGGAACAACCAATCCCAATAAAGGAAATAATATTCCTAAAATCATAATAAAAGGTATTGCTGGAAAGATTAATATATTAGAAATTAAAGAAACTAAAGAAAAATAACCAAAATTTAAAACTAATACAGGTAAAACAAAAATCTGGGCTGAAATTGTCATAGCAATTATTTCTCTTGTTTCTTTATTTCCAACAAAAGAAAGCCAAAAATTAAAAACTGGGCCCAAAACAATAATTCCTAGTGTTGCCAAAAAAGATAATTGAAAGCCCAAATCATATTTCAACAATAATGGATTAATTAAAAGAATTATTACTCCAGCTAAAAACAATATTCTTAGATTAGAAGTATTTCTATCCAAGAGCTGAGATAGATATATTAAGCTAATCATAAATCCTGATCTTAATGCTGATGCTGGTGCTCCGACAAAAACAACATAAAGAAAAATAAATAAGATTGAGATGATTAAAGCTTCTTTTCTCCAAAGACCAATCAAAAAAAGTAATTCTAAAACAATTCCTGCAAAAAGAACAATATGAGCTCCTGATATTGCAATAGCATGGCTTAGGCCACTTAAACTTAATTTATACTTTAAATCATCGCTCATTTTCATTGTGTTTCCTAAAATTGTCCCTTCAATAATTGCTTCTTTCTCAAGATTCAATTCTTTATCAATTTCTTGATTAATTTTCTTTTTAAAAGATAAGATAAAGCTCATAATTGTTTTTCCTTGGTTTTTTTGAACAAGCTCAATGTTGGGGAAAGACATGTACGCAGAAATTCCATCTTTTAATAAATAACCTTCGTAATCAAAACTATCAATCATGCCTGGCTTTTTGATTGTTCCTCCAATTCTTAATTTGTCTCCATAATCATATTCTGGAAAAACATTAGCAGAAACTAAAATTTTTCTATTATTTATACATACAATTATTTTCTGTTTATCATAATTCATTTGAGGCTCCTCGCAAATTATTCCTGTAAAATTTGTGAAAGTATCAAAAATGAAATCATTCTCTTTTGCATTGGAATAATAAAAATTAAAATATAAAAAAGATAATCCTAAAATAATAAAAGAAAAACCAATTAATTTTCCTCTTTTGAGGAATATACCTATAAAACTAAGACCAATTATCAAAAATAAAAAAGGCAAAAACCAAAAATTAAAAAAAGAGGCAATAAAAATGCCCCCTATAAAAATAATGCAAAATAGAAATAAAAAATCAATTTCCATTATCTTTTTTTAAATTTTTTAATTAAAAGCATGCCAGAAACAAATCCTCCAATATGAGCAGAATAAGCAACCATATCAGAAGAGCCCAATGATAATAGTTGGATTAAAAACCAAATTATAATAAATACAAAAGCAGGAACAGAAGCAATAGTCCAGAAAAAAACAATAGGCACAATAGTTTTAATTTTATTTCTTGGAAATAAAATTAAATAAGCACCCAGGATTCCTGAAATTGCACCAGAAGCACCAATTAAAAAACCAGAACTTTCGAATAGAGCATAAGATAGAACAGATAAAAATCCGCAAAACATATAGAAAATAAGAAATTTAAAACTTCCTATTCTCGATTCAACATTTTTTCCAAAAACCCACAAAAAAAGCATATTACCTAAAAGGTGAATAATATTTTGATGCAAGAATAAAGAAGTCAAAATTGTATATAATTTTCCATTATATAAATCATTAAAAGAAAAGGCATAATTGTCTAAATAAAAAGTGGTTGATAAAGAAAGAAAATAAATGTAAGAATTGAGAATAATTAAAAGAATTGTTATAAAAGGAATTCCTTTCTTTTTATTCTCATCATATAAAGGAATCATATTATCTTATTTTAACGTTTTCAAATAAAGGAGAAATTTCTTTTATTATTTCTCTTAATTCTTCTTCGGGAAAAGGTTTTGCGTTGTTAAAGCTTCGACTGATTGTTTCTTTGTCTTTACGAAAAGTTTGAAGGAAATATTTTTTAGCTTTGCCAATGTCATTTGCCATTTCAATAATTGTTTCTTTTGTATGAATATTAGGAACAATAGTTGTTCTAAATTCGTAATCAATTCCTGAATTTTTAATTAGCTCTATGCTTTGTTTGATTTTATCGATATCAATATTAACTCCTGTTGCTTTAGAATAATCTCTAAAACAAGCTTTAACATCCATGGCAATATAATCAATTAATTTTGCATCAATTAATTCTTTAAGTTTGTCTGGGTAATATCCATTGGTATCTATTTTAATTGAATATCCTAAATCTTTGATTTTTTTAATAAACCTACCTATATCAGGATTTATTGTTGGTTCTCCCCCGCAAAGAACACAAGCATCTATCATCCCCTTTCTTTGCTTCAAAAAATCAAACAATTCTTTTTCTCTAATTTCTGGATGTTGTTCTATTTCTTCAGGCAAAACTAATTCTTTTGAATAACAAAAAGGGCATCTAAAATTACACCCTGATAAGAATATCGTGCAAGCTATTTTGCCAGGATAATCAACTAAAGTAGTTTTTTGAAGGCCGCCAATTTTCATTAATCAACTTTGAATTCTTTTCTATCATTAAACTCTTGTTGTTTTCCTTCATTCCACTGGGAAACTGGCCTTAAATACCCAACCACCCTAGAATAAACTTCTGTTTCTTGAAAATTATTTAAGCTTTTGTTTTGATTGTAGCACTCAGAACATTTAAAAACTTCTTTGAATTTTCCGTTTCCTAAATCATACTTCAAAAAATGACCATTCAAAAGCTCTCCTTCGTCATTAGCTTCTATTTCTTTGCCGCAATCATAACAAAAAAATTTTTGGATCATATTTTTTATATTATTTTTTTTTAGAAGAAACTGATGATTTGATTTTAAATTCTTTTCTGTCTTTAAATTCCTGTTGTTTGCCTTCATTCCACTGTTGAACTGGCCTTAAATACCCAACTACCCTAGAATAAACTTCGCAAGGCTGTTCAATTATACATTTAGGACAAGTGAAATGTTTGCCAGCAATATATCCATGACTAGGACAGATTGAAAAAGTAGGAGTAATGGTAATATATGGTAAACGGTTATTTTCAAATGCCTTTTTAATTAATGATTTTACTGTTTCAATATCTGATATTTCTTCTCCAATAAATATATGCTCGACTGTTCCACCAGTATATTTGCACTGTAAATCATCTTGAAGTTTTAATTCTTCAAAAATGTCATCCGTATAATTGACTGGCAATTGAGTTGAATTAGTATAATAAGGAATTTTCTTTGTTCCAGAAGTAATAATTTCTGGATAAAGTTTTCTGTCTTTTTGAGCCAACCTATAAGAAGTTGATTCTGCTGGTGTGGCTTCTAAGTTATAAATATTACCTGTTTCTTTTTGATATTCTACTAATCTTGCTCTCATAAAATCCATTACTTCTAA
>JAGOOU010000051.1 GCA_017992335.1 Candidatus Parcubacteria bacterium
CTTTTCTTTGTGTTTTTCTTTTAGATGCTGGCAAAGCAGCATTATCAATTGCAATTGCTCAATTGTTAACTAATAATATTTTAGGAATTACTTTAGCAACCTTTTTTGTTATTTTAGGACACAACTATTCTCTTTTTCTTAAATTTAAAGGAGGCAGGGGAGCAGCTAGCTTTTTAGGAGTGTTGCTCTATTTAAATTGGAAAGCTTTTATTGGCTGGATGCTTGTAATTATTCTCTTTATGATTTTATTTGAGTTTTTTGCTAAAAGGAAAGTCAATAAAAAATTCTTAAAACATGCTGTTTCTGATCAAATATTAGGGAGACTAACTGGTGAAGTGCTTGCTCTTTTCTATCTTTATTTGTATCATAATATATTGTTCTTCCCAGCTCTTGTTGCTACGCCATTAATTTTGATTGCTCACAAAGACCGCCTAGACGAACAACTTAAAAAGATAAAAGATAAAACATACTTAAATGATTAATCAACTTATTATTAATATTGCTTTTCTTTTTCTGTCTTATGTCTTAGGATCAATTCCTTTTGCTTATATTGTAACTAAAATTAGCTCTGGAAAAAACATTTACGAAGTTGGATGGAAAAAAAGCTCAGGATCCAATGTCACTAAAAATATTGGTCTTATTCAAGGAGCATTAACAATGTTTTTAGATGTTGGTAAAGCCAGTCTTGCTGTTTATTTAGCACAATATTTTCAATTAGGAGTAACAATGGAAGTTCTTTGTGGGCTCATGACAATAATAGGACACAATTGGTCAATATTCATGAATTTTAAAGGAGGCAGAGGATTAGGAACCTTAATGGGCGCTCTTCTTATCATTTCTCCTAAAACTTTGTTTATTGCTTTAATCCCCACTATTTTCTTTGCTTTTATTTGGACTGCTTCAATTGGAACAATCATCTCTTTAATGGTAGGTATATTTATTTCTTTTAAAGGAGGCCTTAATTTTGAACCAGCTGGTTATTTATTTATCTTATCTTTAATTCCTGTTTTTATTAAAAGGCTAAGCCCAATAAAAGAAGTTATTGAATTAAAAGGAGAAAAAAGAAAAGAATTAATAGAAAATAGACTGATTTTTGACCAAGATACTGTTCCCTCTTTTAGGTTAAAGCTTTTAAAAAATAAAAAGCCCCTGTAGCTCAATGGATAGAGCTCTGGTCTTCGGAACCAGCAATGCGAGTTCGAATCTTGCCAGGGGCACAGAGGTCTTGATTTTTTATTAAAAAAATACTATAGTAGTTCTAATATGAACCCAAACATAAATTCAAAGAAAATAGTCTTATTCCTATCTCTATTTTTTTTGTTTCTAGGCGGATTGGCCTTAGCTCAAGATCCGTGCCCAGAATATAAAATTGGGAACCCTATTGTTACTTGTGGCAATAGTGATGATCGTTGCACCTTTGATGATTTTATTTGCTTAGTTAACAATATTATAGGGTTTACAATATTGAGCCTTGTTCCTCCTTTGGCAATAATTTGGTTTGCTATTGGTGGCATAACAATGATGACAGCAAGTGGTGATCCTTCAAAAATAGAAACAGGTAAAAAAATGTTGACTTATGGAGTAATTGGAGTAATTATTGCTTATGGCGCCTACTTCATTGTTTACGAGTTTGTCAGCTATTTAACTGGTGGAAATCCATGGCCTCTTAATTTCTTAACAACCCCCTAAGCCCCGTTAGCTCAGCTGGTAGAGCAGGAAGCTCTTAACTTCAAGGTCGTGGGTTCGAGTCCCTCACGGGGCACAAGAAAAAGATTAAAAATAATAAAACTATGATTTCAACAATAGAAAAACAAGAAATAATAGAAAAATACAAATTACATGAAAAAGACACTGGTTCAGCAGAGGTCCAGGTTGCTCTTTTGTCTGAAGAAATAGAAAAGCTTTTAGAGCATTTACAAAAGCACAAAAAAGATTTTCATTCAAAAAAAGGCCTTTTAAAAATGGTTAGCAAGAGAAGAAAACTTTTAAAATATTTGGAGAAAACCAATATTCAAAAATACAAAGAACTGAGTAAAAAAATCGGTCTTAAATCATGAAAAAAGAAACTTTTAAGCTAGAACTTCAAGGAAAAACCATAGAAGTAGAAATAAATAACTTGGCAGAAAGGACTAATAGTTCAGTCTGGGTTAAATTAGACGACACTGTTATTATCGCTACTTGCGTAATGTCAAAAAAAGAAATCGAAGGAATCGATTTTTTTCCTTTAAGCGTAATTTATGAAGAAAAATATTATGCTGTAGGGAAAATACTTGGTTCAAGATTTTTAAAAAGAGAGTCTAGGCCTAGCGAAAAAGCAATATTAAATTCAAGATTAATTGATAGAGCAATCAGACCTTTGTTCCCCAGCAATCTTAAAAGAGAGATACAAATTATTGCTACTTGTGTTTCTTGGGACAAAGAAAACGACCCTTCAGTTTTAGCTCTTCTTGCTGCCTCAATTGCTCTTTCTATTTCTGATATTCCTTGGAATGGACCTCTTGCCCCTCTAAGAATTGGCAAAAGAGATGGGAAGTTTAATATTTTCTCAAATCCAAAAGAAAGAGAAGAAAATGGTTTTGATTTAACTATTTCTGCTTTAAAATCAGAATCAGGAAAAGAATTATTAGTTAATATGATTGAGGCTGAATTAAAAGAAGCTTCAGAAGAAGAAATT
>JAGOOU010000052.1:0-1176 GCA_017992335.1 Candidatus Parcubacteria bacterium
TCCTGTGCCGAGGAAAAATGTTCCACTTGGAAGAACAGAGTCTTTTAATGCTATGAGACTTATGTTTCTTGTTTGCACTGTTTCTGTTGAAGAAACTGGAACAAATAAAAACAAGAATGCAAGTATAATGGCAATAACTATAAATACTGCTACAGCTTGTGATGGGTCATCTTCAAGAATAAACCATAATGATGCACACCAAATACAAATAACTAGAGGCATAAAGAATGAAAACAGAGCCGATAGAATAAAAACAATAATAACAGTAGCAAAATTTAAGATGTCATTGTCTCTTGCGAGATATCCTAAAATCAATGCTGCAATAGCTGGTATTACAATGGTAAAGAGCCAATCCATTTGAATGTCCTGCCAATAAGGCTCTTTAAAAGTAAGATAAATTTAGGCAAATGTCAATATGCAAAAAAAGAGCAGAGTTTTAAAATCTGCCTGATTTTGCTGAGAAATAGCCAATGCAATATCCTGAGCCAAAAGACGTAGAATAAAGGAAAACAATAAAAATAATGAGGTATAAAATAAATACTTCAATATTTATTGCTATTATTTCTTGAGGCAAATCAGATAAACTCTTTGCAGCAGAATACAAGCTTACAATAAATGGTATAGATGATGATGGTATTAATTTGTACCTAACACCATCCAAAAAAGCTATTGTTATCCCTTGGCTAAGATAACCACGATACATTCCATAGCACAACATAGAAATCCATACCATGAAAAGCGCTATGCTCATAAGTATAAATGCTAACAACATTTTTTTACCTCTTTTTAAAGTAACTTTATATATAAAAAACATACAATATTTTGTGTTTTTTGTCAAAAATAAAAAAAGGCTTTTAAAGTCGGCCTTAAGACTATTCGATGATGTTAATTTCATCATCGTTTTCTTCGTAGAAAATCAGAATCTTTATCAAGTTTGCTCCTTGATAAATAATTTGTGGTGGAAAAAGAATCTTTGAGATTTTATTTTTCCTACACCAATTATTAATGATATTTTCAACATCCAATTCTTTGTTATACTGTTCCGCAGGCGGAATAAATCCTTGAATCACTTTTGATTGCACAATCATAGTGTATCTTCTAGACTATAACATATAAATAGAATCTGTCAAACACCTTATTCTAAATAATACTTTTTAGTTACTTTTAGATTATCAT
>JAGOOU010000052.1:1276-2640 GCA_017992335.1 Candidatus Parcubacteria bacterium
TTTCTGATAAATCAACGTCAACCCAGCCTGTAAATATGTTTTCTTTATTCCAGACACTTTCTCCGTGTCTGACTAAAACTAATTTATTCATAGAAATATTTTAACATGGAAATAGATTTGTAGCTATATTGACAATCAATGCTTAATATGGTTAAATATTGTTGAATTAAAGTTCATTGACATAGGTGTATTATATGTTAAAAGATAAGATTATTCAGGTCATTCTTTTCCTTTTTGGTATTAAAAAAAAGGAAGAAAACGTAAAGAATTACAGACCAACAGTCACAGTAATGATTCCTGCTTTCAATGAACAGGAATTCATTCTTGAAACCATTAATAATCTTAAAGATCAAACTTATCCTATTCAAGAAATAATGGTTGTTGATGATCATTCTTCTGATTTTACAGGAGCTCTTGCTAGAGTTTATGGTGCTAAAGTATTGAGAACTTTCGAAAACACAGGAGCTAAAGCAAGGGCGCAAAATTATGGTATTGACTTTCTAACCACAGACGTAGTGGTTATGGTTGATGCTGATACATTTCTTCACCCAAAAGCAATAGAATATATTATTCCATATTTAGCTGATGGAAAAACTCTTTCTGCTTGTGGGTTTGTTATTCCCCAAGAAACTGGAAGCTTTTGGGAGAAAGCAAGACTAGTTGAATATTTATACGGTATTGGCTTATTCAAGAGAGCTCAAGAACATCTAAGTATTCCCTTGGTTTCCTCAGGATGCTTTTCAGCATTTAATGTAAAATTATTAAGAGAGATTGGAAAGTTTCCAGAAGGAAACATTGCTGAAGACATGATGCTTACCTGGACAGCCCATATTAAGAAAAAATATAAAGTAAAGTTTGTTCCTGAAGCAATATCTTATCCAAAAGAGCCAGCTAGTTGGAAACAATTTAAAGGGCAAGCTCTAAGATGGTACAGAGGATTCTTTCAGTGCATTTCAATGACCAAGAAAGATCTTCCTAAGAATTTTAGACTTTCTTTCTTTATTTTCTTTTATTTAATCATGGGAATGCTTTCAATGTTTTTCTTAACAGCTTTCCTTTACTCAATTATTAAAGGAATATCTCTTGGCTCATCAATATTGGGAATAACTTCTTTCATGTGGGTCGTGTTTGTTCTAATAGAATTAGCAATTGGACTTGGTGCTGTTGCGTATAATGGCAAAAAATGCGGATGCATGAAAAAAGGATTAAAATATTATCCCTATTTATATATAATATCTTTTATTAATTATGGTTTATTTCTTTACGCTCTTTATATGGAGTGGATTAAAGGAAAAAAACTAGATTATTGGGAAAAAGGACATTAAGATGTGTTTATTTAAACCATCTTTTTTATTATATTGACA
>JAGOOU010000053.1 GCA_017992335.1 Candidatus Parcubacteria bacterium
TATTCTTGCAAGTGCAGTAAAATCTCTCTACAAAGATGTTAAATTTGGTATTGGGCCAGCGATAGAAAATGGATTTTATTACGATATGGAAATTGATTTGAAAGATGATGATCTTAAAAAGATAGAAGACAAAATGAAAGAAATTATTAAAAGTGACATCCCTTTTGAACAAAAAATAATAACAAAAGATGAAGCAAGGGAGATATTCAAAGATCAACCATACAAACTTGAATTGATTGACGAGATTGAGGAAGAAAATGTTTCAATATACATTCTTGGTGATTTTATTGACTTATGCAAGGGGCCTCACATTAAATCAACAAAAGAAATAAATATTGGTTCATTCAAGTTGGATAAATTAGCAGGAGCATATTGGAGAGGAAGTGAAAAGAATAAAATGTTAACAAGAGTGTATGGGCTTGCTTTTGAAAGCAAAGAAAAGCTTGATAATTATATCAAGTTGATGGAAGAAGCAGAAAAAAGAGACCACAGAAAGCTTGGAAGAGATTTAGATTTATTTCATACAGAAGAAGAGGTTGGTATTGGTTTAGTATTATGGCATCCAAAAGGGGCAATTATATGGAGATTAATTGAAGATTTCTGGTACAAAAAACACTTAGAAAATGGTTATGAGTTAGTAAGAACTCCCCATATTGGAAATAGGAAACTTTGGGAACGCTCTGGTCACTGGGGATATTATTCTGATAGTATGTATCCCCCATTAGAGGTTAGTCAGTCATTAAAGGAAAATCAGAATAAGGAAGAAATTAAAGATTCAGAACAATTTTTGTTAAAGCCAATGAATTGTCCTTTCCATGTTTGTATATATAATAACTCTCCTAAGTCATACAGGGATCTCCCTATTCGTTGGGCCGAGACAGGAACTGTTTATCGTTTTGAAAAAAAAGGAGAACTTTCTGGATTAACTAGAGTTAGAGGATTTACTCAAGACGATGCTCATATAATTTGTAGAAAAGATCAAGTAGAAGAAGAATTAAAAAAAGTAATTGATTTTATTCTTTTTATCTATCAATCGTTTGGATTTAGTATTGATTCAGTTAAAGTTTATCTTTCTTTAAGAGATGAGAATGATAAAATGAAATATGCTGGCACAGATGAAGGATGGAATTTTTCAGAATCAATTTTAAGAAAAGTTGCTACAGAAAAGAATCTTGACTTTGTGGAGGAAAAAGGCGAAGCGGCATTTTATGGTCCCAAACTTGATTTTAAAATTAAAGATGTTTTAGGCAGAGAGTGGCAATGCTCGACTCTTCAATTTGATTTCAACCTAACTGAAAGATTTAATATGACATTTAAGAATGCAAACGGAGAAGAAGAACGACCGTTTATGCTTCACAGAGCCCTATTTGGCTCATTTGAAAGATTTATTGGCCTATTACTTGAGCATTATGCTGGAGCATTGCCTTTTTGGTTATCTCCCATTCAAATTAAGATTATTCCAGTAAGCGAGAATCATATTGATTATGCAATGGAAATTAAAGAAAAGTTAAAAGAATATCGCATAGAGATAGACAAAAATAATGACACAATTGGCAAAAAGATTAGAAATGGAGAAATGGAAAAAGTTCCTTATTTGCTTGTAGTTGGTGATAGAGAAAAAGAAAGTAATACAGTGAGTGTAAGACAAAGAGGAAAGATTGATTTGGGTGTAATGTCAATTGAAGAGTTTTTAGCAATAGAAAAATGAAGCAATATCATATAATTACTTTTGGCTGTCAGATGAACAAATCTGATTCTGAAAGAATCGCTTCTTTGTTTGAACAAAATAATTATATTGAAACTCAAAATATCAAAGAAGCTGATACGGTTATCTTAAATATGTGCTCAGTTAGACAGTCAGCTGTAGATAGAGTATATGGTTTAATTCCTCAGCTTCAAAAACTAAAAGCAGAAATTATTATTACTGGTTGTATTTTAGATAAAGACAAAAAAAGATTAGGAGAAAACTTTACTATTTTAAATAAAAAAGATTTCAAAAAAGATTTCTTTAGTATTTCTCCTAAGTATTCAAGCAATATTCAAGCGTTTGTTCCTATTTCTGACGGATGTAATAATTTTTGTACTTATTGTGTAGTTCCTTTTACAAGAGGCAAATTAGTTTCTAGAAATTATAATCAAATAATTAAAGAAGTTAAATCATTAGTTAAAAAGGGATACAAAGAAATTTGGCTCTTGGGACAAAATGTTAATCAGTATAATTATAATGGTATTGATTTTGCTGACTTAATTAAAAAGATAGATGAGATAGATGGTGAATTTTGGATTAGATTTACTAGTCCTAATCCAAAGGATTTTAGCGATAAAATAATTAATGCTTTGTCTAAATCATCTAAGTTTGCACCATATTTAAATCTGCCATTACAATCAGGAGATGATGATATTTTAAAAGCAATGAACAGGCCCTATACTGCAGAAAAATATTATCAATTAGTTACAAAGATAAGAAAAAAGATTAAAGACATAAGCATATCAACTGATATTATTGTTGGTTTTCCTCAGGAAACAGAGAAGCAATTTAAGAATACAGAAAAACTTT
>JAGOOU010000054.1 GCA_017992335.1 Candidatus Parcubacteria bacterium
GGAGACCGGCGCGATCAGAGATTAGCAAATGAATGTTATTTAAAGGTTGAGAAGTAGTGGTCAATCTCTGGTCTTAATTCAATACCCACTCTCTCGAAACAATTTAAAAGCTCCTCATAAGCGCCTTGACCGCCGAGAAAATCCCAAAATTCATTGGCAACTTTTAGTTCTTCTCCCAAATCAAGCATTCCTCTGAGTGTCCACCGTTCATAAGGCTGCGGTTCATACGGATTGTAAGGAATAGCTATATACGAATGAACATCAGCATCCGGATGATCAAATAGATAAATAGCAACCCATTCTAATAGTGTTCTTTTAAAATCTTTAAAATTGCTTATATTTGGTTTGGCGGTTTTTAAATCAAAAAAATGGATCGACCCATTTTCTTCCTTTACACAAATATCCACTTTTACTGTTCGTATTTTATTTATTGAGCCCACTTGAGAAACTTTTCTAATCCTTTCTATTTCTTCTTTTTTGTCAGGGCCTTTTCCGAAAGATAGATCATTCATTATTTTTTGGATTTCTTTTTGAGCCTCTTCAGCTATCGAATTACCAACGGAAAACTGCTTCTGAGCAAATTGAAACCTAATACTCGCTAAAGTTTCCGCTGCAGGCTCAAAAATCGATGTTCCAAATGTTGTATTCAAAGATTGAATAAAAGAGTATAAGGCCATTCGGTCTTTACCAAACAAGCGAAAATGGAAAGGCATATTACTTGATTCAGGTTTATATACATAAAACTTATTTTTTAAACTCTTTTTGATTACATTTTCAATCTGCATAACTTGGTATTCAGTAAGGGACATCATATTTTTCCTTCAAATGAAATATTGTCTCTGAATATGCACCATTTCTGTCTTTTTCGACCCTATTTAACACAGGCCTCTTAAATTTATCTACTATTTCCATAGAAGCTAAATCAGCAATCTTAGGATATATATCGAATTTATCATTGGCTACTAAGAATATGTCGTAATCATCCTGGAGAAACTTCTTACAATTTAACAAAACATAAGCAACACCTTTAATATAAGAGTTCCTTGCTTCTAATCCATTACCTTTATAAAGAGGTCCAATCTCTAATTCATCTTTTCGATTAAAGCCAAAGAGCTCATAAGCATAGGCATGTTGCTCGTGGTAATCTATCAGGCCAACATATGGAGGACTAGTGAAAATTCCTTTTATTTTTCTACTTGAAACAATTTTCGCTAATGCTGGATCACGTTTTTTAACTTCCTCGTAAATGTCAGAAGTTCTACTATCTCCAGGTAAACAAATTTGATGAGTATCAGTTCTAATCTTATTAAATTGTTGTAATCGTGTAATAGTGTCGATTGTATATCTTTGCCACCACCCTTTAATCGAGAATAACGGTTTACATATTTTTCCATGTTTTTTGCAATAATATGTAGTTGTTACAGGTTCCTTTAATGTAGCTAAATCCGCATGAGTCGTTGCCCTACACGATCTTACAGTCCTGCTCAAAATGATAGCTAAAACGCTTTTTAAATCCTTATCATCAATTTTCCTAATTTCATTAAATAAAAAATCAATTTCTTCTCTAACAGGGAATAAAAACCATTTACTTAGAAATGTGTCTTCACTATCCTGTTTAACTTTTATTCCATATTCTTTAATTAATGCATAATAAAATTCTAAAAATTCTTCTTCTTTTTGCTTTCCATAGTCCGCCTCATTTATCTTTCCATTTTTTATTTTTCTTTTATATTCTGGCGATGGGAAGTATTTACTATTAAATAAAGCAAGTTCATTTAGTAAATGTTCTTCAAACATAATATTGTTTCTATTTTTTTCAAAGTCATTTAGTTTTTCCTTTAGTTCTTGGATTGTTTCAATAAGTAATGAAATATTATGCTTTCCCACTTTAACATTACTAATTAAACAATTGAAAGCAGAGATATCCATTCCGATAGCATGCATTCCCAGTTCATTGGCTTGAACTAAGGTTGTTCCGCTCCCACAAAATGGGTCTAAGACAATATCCCCTTTATGAAAATAGACTTCTCTCTTGAATTCATCTATGTGAGAATCTAGAAAATATTCTACTAGCTGAGGAATAAATTTCCCCTTATAAGGATGCAATCTATGAACATGTTTTGTTCTTTCAGATTCTTTATATTCTGTAAAAGAAAGATGCCAATTGATGTCATCTCCCAATTTTTCTTTCCATTGTCTCTCTTTATCGTTTTCGTCGTAGTATTTCTTAAGCTCATCTATATTTATTAATGGCGTACCAGTTTCACCATATTTTTTAATTCTTCCATATTGAACTAAGTAAGAGATATTTGAAACCGTTATGTTTTTATTTAAATATTGGGACGCCCAAGTACTCGCTCTTTTCAAATCCACGAATTGATCTTGTTCAATTTCAAATAAAGTTTGTTGGTTCACAGTTTTCCTTACTAAGAATAGTCTAATAAATTGTAATGGTTCATAAAATTAGCTTGTTTATCCCAATGTTCTGTCTTTGTAATTTTATCACCTAAACAAGCA
>JAGOOU010000016.1 GCA_017992335.1 Candidatus Parcubacteria bacterium
CAAAAACTCTAGAATAATAATGCTAGGTAGAGGAGAAAATACAAAAATGGTTGAAAAATGGATTAAAAACGCTAAACAACACAAAGAAATTATTGGCTTTGCAATTGGAAGAACAATATTCTTTAATTCAATCAAATCTTTATATAATAAAAAAATTACTCAAGAACAAGCAATTAAACAAATATCAAATAACCTAAAGAATTTTGTTAATTTGTGGAAACAAAGCTAAATTTCGTATATTCTATCATAAACAGGAATAATACATTTTAGTCCCATCTCTTTTATTTTTTCTTCTAAAGCAATGTTAGATTCCTCTTCTCCATGAATAATAAACACTTTTTTTGGTTTAGGTTTTTTAATATTTCCGATCCAACTAATTACTTGACCTTGATCAGCATGAGAAGAAAAAGCTCGGATAGAAATAACCTCTGCTTTTACTCTAATGTTTTGTTTATCAATTTTAATTGATTGAGCTCCACTAGCTAATAAATTACCCAAGGTTCCCTTTACCTGAAAAGAAACAAGAACCAACTTATTTTTAGAATTACCTAAGTGCCTTTTTAAATAATCCCCTATTCTTCCTCCTTCACACATTCCACTTCCAGCTAAAACTATTTTAGCTCCTTTTGTTTTGCTAATTTTTCTTGATTGATTGGGTTTTCTTATATATTTTAATCCTCTGAAATCAAAAACATCTTCTCCTTTTTTCATCAAACTCGAAGCATCTTCGTCAAATAAATGGAAAAATTCTCTATAAATATCTGTAATTTTGATGGCTAAAGGACTATCTAAATAAACAGGAATTGGAGAAATTTTTCCTTTGACTAAAAAATTCTTTATTTCAAATATCATTTCTTGACTTCTCTCTAAAGCAAAAACCGGCATCATCAATACTCCATTATTCTTGTTGACTTCATTAATTATCTGCTTTAATTTTTCTCTTCCTGAATCTCTTGATTCGTGAAAGATTGCTCCATAAGTCGATTCTATAAAAAGACAGTCTGCTCCTTCAACAATTTCTGGATTTCTAACGATTGGTGAAGAAGAGTTTCCTAAATCTCCGGAAAAAACAATTTTTTTATTTTCCGCAAAAACCTCAAACACAGCTGAGCCAATTACATGTCCAGCATCTCTTAATTTTATTTTTACATCAGAAGAAACTTTTGTTTCTTTATTATAGTCGATTACAAAAAATTGGTTAGCTATTTCAGAAACATCGCTCTCAAAATATAATGGAGAATGCTCTTTTTCTTTAAGAAATACTTTTGCAGAATCCATCATCATTACCGTACTAATTTGCCTTGTTGCTTCAGTACAATATATTTTTCCTCTAAATCCCTCTCTATATAATTTGGGTAGCCTACCGCAATGGTCAATGTGAGCATGAGTCAATAAAACAAAATCGATTTCTGATGGATTAAAAGAAAAAGTTTCATTTTTAAAATATGTTTCTTCGTCCTGAAACATTCCGCAATCAACTAGAAATTTTGTTTTTTCTGTTTCAACTAAAATACATGAACCAGTTACTTCTCGACAAGCACCGTGAAATGAAATTTTCATATTATGGCTGGAATATTGATTCTGGTAAAAGAATCACTTCATTTACTCCTGGAAATTGTTTTGCAGTTTTTATTATCTGATTGGCTAATATGGAAATTCTGCAAGAACCTCCGCCTGTAAATCCTGGAACTTCTGTAAATTCTAAATATAATATTCCGTCTTTTAAATTAGCACTTAATAATTTAAAATCCTTGTTGGGAAACTCCGTAGTAAAGCCTGCTTGTTTTTCTTGTTCTGTTATTTCTCCTTTAATTAAAAGGTTAATTGTGTCCTGGATTGGAGTCTGGGTTAAAGGAATTTCTCTTTCAACTGGCAATACATATTTATGTCCACATTCAATATCTTTATCTTCTAACTGATTGTAGTAATAAAGCTGAACTTTTGTTTTTTGCTCTTGACCTTCTTCCCAATTAATATTCAAATCAGCTATACCCATTGATATTTCTATAATAATCTTTTTCTCTTGCTTGTCATAATCAGGTGTTTTATACACTCTATTGTCTTCTATAACAAATCCATTTAATATCTTTGAAGACAAACCAGAGTCCATAGTTAACATTACTCCAACATCTTTAGGAAGGGTAAGATTTATTGAGCTTGCTCCAGCACTAATTTTAATATTAGAAGAAATTCTGTTTCCTACTTTTAGATTAAGCTTTGAAGCACCTGTTTGGATATTAATATTTTCAGCTAAAACATCTCTCAAATCAAATTGTAAAATATTCGCACCTCCTTGAAATATAAAATCAAGAGGAATTTGATTATTTAGACTTAAAGATAGAATATTTCTGGTTTCTCCCTTAAAAGTATTAATATTTTTTTCTTTGGGAAGGATAGAAACTATTTGAACATTGTTTTCTACTTTTGAAATGGTTTCCATTTCCATAATATTGCTTGATAGAGCTCCGGAAACAAGCTTTTCTTGTCCTCCATAAACACTGATTTGTCCAGCCCCAGCAACCAAACCTATTTTTGCTCTTTCTACACCCTGGATTAAATCTACACTAATTGGCGTTTCTTGAATTGAAATATTTTGTTTTAAATTTGGATAAAAAATCATTAAAAAAACAGCGATAAGGGTTAACAGAATAGTAGAAATACTTATGAAGTTAGATGCTGTGTTCTTTTTGGACAAAATAGATAATCCTAGAAATATTATTATAATCGGCCACAATTTAAAAAGATTGAAAGAAAAAACAATGATTCCTAATGATTTCAAAAAATAAAGAAAACCGATTAAAATCACTATTAATCCTAAAAACAATCTGTTTAAATCCAAGTCGCTACATTTATTTTCTTGTTTCTTGTTTTTTTTCTCCATTTTATTTTTCAATTATTTTAATTCCAATAAAAATTATTAAAAGCGACCAGACAATGCTCCATCCAATCCAAGCAAAAATATCAAAATTAAATAAGTTAGAAAAAAGAATATTAAGTCCAATAGCAACAATAAAAAGCCCTATTATGTTCCTTGCATCTTTTACCCAAATCCAGCTTTCTTTAGCTTCTTTTGCTAATTGTTTTGTTCTTTTTTTGGTTTCTTCTTTGATATTATCTTTATCAATATCAATATCATTACTCTTAGTTGGCATCAAAACAGCTAAGATAATATATAAAAGAATTCCCCATCCTTGCAGAGCTGTTAAGAAAAGCAGTACTCTGGTCAATAATGGATCTATGTCAAAATATTCTGCTAAACCACTGCCTACACCAAAAATAATTCTATTGTTTTCTGAACGATATAATTTTCTATTATTCATATTTTTAAAATTATTATTAATTTTTAAATTCTAATGGTATGGAAAATTTTCTATCGTTTTCTTCTAATCCACTTGCATTATCATTATAGAATATTAATGTTCCAGTTTTAGAATCTTTGGGATCGAAGAAAAGATAATTCATAAAATAAACTGGTATTTTCATCCAATTACCTGGTATTAAAATTTGAGACGTGGCTAAAATATTATTTTTATCATCAACTAATTCTATCTTTCCTCCAACTGCTTCAAATGGAGCCCAGCCATTGCCATTAAGATATCCCTCAACTCTTAAAAAATACTTTAAATCTCCTTGGACTATTGAAGACAATCCTATCTTCTCTCCGCTTTTGGGAGTTAATATATATATCCCCTTATTTACTGAAAAATCATAATTTTTAAAAATACTGTCGTTTAAATAATCGCTAAGATTATTAAAAGGAATAACCATTTGTTTTTCTCCCAAAGCATAAGGAGCTACTTGATAAGGAGGGAAATAAAAGACAAAAGCATTTTCAGAAACAATAAATCTTTCATAATTTTCTTTTTTAGGTCCGGCTCCTTCTTTAATCCAATTCTCATCAGCGTACTCTTCTTGCATAAAATCATTAACTGTAATGCTTGATATTTTTTCTAAATAAGAAGCGTCCTTAAAAAAATCATCCAAATTTAATCTTTTTTTCTCTTTTAAATTATAAGTAAAACATTTAACGTATTGATTGCCATGAGCTCCACCAGTATAATCTGATTTACTGAATTTAAAACTAATAATGTTTTTGTTCATTGTTGAATAAAAATAATCTATATCAAGAAAATATTTTTCATTAACAAAAGAGATGTATTCCAAAGCTTTAAATTCTTTAATTTCAGAGTCAATATATTCTTTGATTTCTTTGTCTATTTCTTCAATACCCAAAGAAGGATAAAAAACAGAGATAATTCTTTCACTATCTTCCTCTTCTATGTTATTAGTAATAATTTTTATTTCTTCTTCTGGAATAATTTCCTCCCCAATGTCTTCATTTCCTCTATAGAAAAATAAAAGACTAATTAAAAAAACGATAATTAAAGTAATGACAAAAATAATTATTTTTTTCATATTTGTAATATAATAATACCATATAAATAAAAGTCCGGTCAACAGACCGGATTATTCCTTTGGATTAAGAGAAAAATAGAACCCTCCTTTTTCTTGATAAGCAAAACCTATATTATTATCATAAACAAACAACCTGTTAGCCATGGTGTACGGACCATAGGTTTTGTCTTTTATTTGAATATTCCAAGATCCCTGTTTCTCATATATAAATCCGTAATTGTTATCAGAAACCATGAGTTCGCTAATAGTATCATATTCACCTATTTCTTCTTCGTTTACAACTACAATCCATTTATTCTTATTCCTGTCAAAATAAGAAAATCCTGAACTCTTATTAGAAACAGAAACCCTACTAACATCATCATGTGGCCCAAATTCTTTATTTTTTGTTTTTATTTGAGCTTTTCCATCTTTAAAATAATTAAAAGCATAATTATTGTCAGAAACAGATAAATAGAAAATGGGGTCATTATAAGGCCCAAACTCTTCTCCAGAAATATTAGCATACCAAAGATTGTCTTTTGAATACACAAATCCAAATGATTTACTCGAAACAGCTATAACAGAAATATTATCATACGGACCATAGGTTTTATCTTTTATTTGAACATATCTTTTTCCTTGATCAAAATATGAAAAACCATAATTATTATCAGCAACAGATAAAAACATTATATCCCCGTATGGGCCAAGAATCTTACCTTTGATATTGGCATACGCTTTTTCATCTTTAAAATAGCTGAAACCATAATTATTATCAGCAACAGATAAATACATAACACTACTTTGATAAGGACCCAAAACTTTTCCTTTTATATTAACATACCATTCGCCTGTGTCTTGGTATGAAAAACCATAGCTATTATTAGAAACAGAAAACTGAATAAATTCGTTCGAAGGAAAAACTCTAGTTATTCTTCCTTCTTTTTTTTGAAAAAAGAAAAAAACAATAATAATTATTAAAATTACAGAAATAATAATAAAGATAATATTTTTATTATTTTTTTCCATTTTATTACTCTATTTCTCCTTCTTTATTATATTTAACTATAAAAGCATCTCCCTTGCCATTGCTTTTTAAATTTAAATCCTCGGTTGAATGAAAATCAATAGCATCATAAAATTTTCCGGTGATTATTGGATTATTTTCTAAGTCAACTGCTAGCCCATTACCCGATTGAATTTCATCTGACAAAGAAACATATCCACCAAAATTCCTTGCCCATAAAAATTCTCCGGAAGAAGAATATTTAGTTACAAAGATATCGCTTGCCTCTCCATAACTATTTGGCTGCAAAAAGTATACTCCTTTACTAGCATCAAAATCAACAGAATCTTTAAAGTATCCTGTAAACAAAATATTGTTTTCTTTATCTTTGCTTAATCCTAAAACAGAATCATTATAGACTCCTCCAATGCTTTTAATAAAACTAGGCGCCCCCTCTTTATTAAATTTAGCAAAAAAAACATCTGTGCTTCCCTTACTAGCAATCTTATAATCTCCTAAGTATATTGTTTGGTTAAAATCTCCAACAATATAAATATTGTTATCGTCGATTTCTATTCCTCTTCCACTTACTTTATCTGCTTGAGAGCTTCCCCATCTTTTACTAAAAATAGGAGTAAAGTCTTTATTTAATTTTGTTAAGAAACAATCAAAAGATCCTGCAGAAGCAAGACTTGATTCTCCAATCTTTATTTTCCCATCAAAAAATCCAGCAACATAAAGATTTTCCTCATTATCAACTCTTATTCCTTGTCCTTGAGTGATTCCCTTTCCAGAAAGAGAGGTTGCCTTAATAAAATTTCCCTGCAAATCATATTTTGCAATAAAAGTATCTCTATCATATGACTCAAAAGTATCTGCAAACTTATTAGGATCAGAATTATCTAAATCAATCTTTCCTTCAAAAACTCCTAACAGATAAATATAATTATCGCTTATGGCAACATCTATTCCTTCTTCAAAACGATTATCGTTTTCAGAAAAAGGAATTGTTTCTGTGTTCCCAAAAGATTTTGCCCACATTAATTTTCCGTCTTTATTGTATTTGATTAAGAATCCATCTCTTCCAGTTCCACTATTAATTAAACTTTCTTCTCCTGTAGGATCTGCATCCATTTGCCCCCCGAAATATCCTGTTATATATATGTTCCCCTCTTTATCTGATTTTAAACTATTAACAATATCTGTTCCTACGGATCCTAATGAAAAACCCCAAATTAATCTTCCACTTTGAGTATATTTGGCTAAATATATGTCTACTGCATTATCATTAATCGAACCTCCTAAAGACGTTCTTTCCATGACACCTGTTCCGTAATCTAAATCAATTGTTCCTTGAAAGTATCCAGCTGCTACGATGTTTCCATCATTGTCAACCATAATTGCTGTTCCAGAATCATTCTTTCCATTACCAAAACTCATTGTAAACATTTCTTTTTCTAAAGTAGAATCTTCTGGCTCTATTTCTAAAATTTTGAATTCTTCTTTTGTATCAATTAAAGAAGCTTTGCCCCGAAATTGATTTCCTTCAAATAAATAAGCAACTGCTCCTAATGAGAACAATAAAAAAGCAATAAAAATTGAACTTGATACTTTTTTGCCTTGCATGTTTCCCCATCCCAATAAAGCAAAAACCATTGCTAAAAAGATAAAGCCAACAAGAAATCCTGTCCATAAAGAATATTCAAAAACAAAACCTAAAATAGTAATAGGCAACCAATTACTCAAAAGAGCACAGATATTAATAATTATCAAAGCAAAGAAAAAACCTGATAAAAATTTCGCAAATTCATTCATAACCACTTTTTAATATAAAATATTATAAAAAATACAAAAGAAATTAAAGCAATGTAAAGCAATACGTACATAAATGCCATGGGATCATTTTGAAAAGGTAAATCAACGTTCATGCCAAAAATACTAGCAATAATAGTTGGTATTGTTAAAATAATCGTAAAAGAAGTTAAGAACCTTATTGTTTTATTTAATCTATTAGTAAAAAGAGCTTGATATGATTCTCTCAGACTCCTTATACTTTTTTCATTAACATTACAGATATCAGCTGATTGCTTAATACTAATAATTGTATCTTCTAACAAATCTGTATCGTAGGAATAAAGATGAACATATCCACCGCCAGCTATTGCTTCAAAAACATTTTTCATGGGTATCAAAACAGAAATATATTGATTAATAATTTCTTCGCTTCTAATTAATTCTACTATATCTAAATTTTCTACACTTTCAAGGTTTTTCTTCTGATAAAAAACACTACTTCTAATTTTTTTTATTTGCTTGGTAAAGTTTTTAGAAATTAATAAAAGAATATATATTAATAATTTACTTCTTTGAGTTGTGGAAAAACCGATTCCTTTTTCAATCATTGAATTGATTGTTTTATTAGACGAAGGAGATATAGTGAAAAAATACCTCGGAGTAACTATTAAGGTTAAAAGGTTGGTATAAATATCTTCTTGCTTTTCCTCTTGAGCGTCTCTTACGAAAACAATAATGTTTTCTCCTTCTCTTTCAATACGAGGCAATTCATATGGATCTAAAACATCATCTAAATCAAACATGTCTAATCCAGTTAGTTCTAACACGTATTTTAAATCATCTTCTTTAACGTTTTCAATATTAATCCAACATCCGTCACGGATATCTTTGATTTTCTCTAACTTCTCCTTTTTTATGTCTTTAAAATATATTTCAATCATTTAAAAATCAAATATGAGTAAATTGCTATTATCACATTATACTTTAATTTTGATTAAGAGTCAAAGAATTATAAGTAATTTTATATTCTTACTATTTTAATTGTTTTGTTAATTGCTAAAACCTGCTCTTTAATTTCTAAATTACTCAAACCCTTAAGAGATAAATAGTTCTTGAATGAGTTATAATGATATTCTCCTGCTAGCCACTCTATTGTTCTGACAACAAAAGAAGTAAAGTTTAATGGCACCGGATAATTATAATCAGCAATAATAATTCTTCCGTCTTTTTTAGTTGTTCTTTTTATTTCCTTAAAAACCTTTTCTCTTAATTCTTGGTCTTTTTCGTGCAAAGCTAGAGTAATTGAAACAACATCAAAATAATCATCAGGAAAGGGAAGGTGTTCTGCATAAGACACCCCAAATCTAACATTGCTTTTTCTGTTAATAGCAAAATTAATCATTCTTTGATCAAGATCTATACCATAGACATAATCACTATACTTAGAAAACATCACTGCTTGATCTCCTGTTCCGCAACAAACATCAAGAACCCTATCCTGCTTCTTTATTTTCGCAATATCAGAAACTTTAATTCTGACATCTTTTAAAATATAATCTAAAAAAGTATAAAGCATTATTGGCTAATGTAAAAAATATATGCAAAAAAATGCAATATCAAAAACAAAATAGAAATTAAAGCTAAAAGTTTATGATTTTTAACTTTAATTTTGCCTTTTAAGGACATTGCCCCTGCGCTAGCAGTAATAATTAATATAAATATTCCTCCAATTATCCCTAAAATAATAATAGTATACAATGTCATATGTTTATTCTTTTCTTAAAGCTTCTATTGGATCGACATTGGCTGCTTTTTGAGCTGGATAAACTCCAAAAAACAAACCAGTCATGATTGAAAAAACAATTGAAAAAATAACAGAGCCGTAGGAAACAGAAAACGGCCAATTTAAACCATAAGAATTAGCAACTACATAAATAATAGAGACTAAAGATAAGGCTAAAATAATTCCCATAATTCCCCCCAGAAAAGTCAATATTATACTTTCAGTTAAAAACTGATAAAGAATATCTTTTCTTTTGGCTCCTACCGATCTTCGCAATCCTATTTCAAAAGTTCTTTCTACAACGCTTACATACATAATATTTGTAATCCCTACTCCTCCAACGATCAAAGAGACTGCTGCTATGGCAGCTAAAAGAATCGTTATTCCATTAGTTACTGTTTCTGTCATCTCTTTTGCCTCAATCATTGTCATAACTTCAAAATCATCTCTTTCTGGATCATCAATATTATGCCTCTCTCTTAATAGATTAATAATGTCTTGCTTGGTTTCATTTATATTATCAATATTTTTAACTTTTACAGAAACTCCAATAACGTAATCTGTTCCAAGTAATTTTTTCTGAACAGTTTTAGCAGGAATATAAACAATAGAATCCATATCAAAATAAAAGATAGCTCCTCTTTTTTCTAAAACACCAACCACTTTAAAAGGCTTGCCTCTAATATATACGTTTTCTCCTACTGCTTTATTGTCTCCAAACAAATTCTCTTTTACTCCTGCTCCTAAAACAATGACTGCACTTAATGTTTCCTCTTCTTCAAAAGTATAAAACCTACCTTCTTCAATATTAATTTCTTCAACTTCTGGAGCAGATGCACCATACCCAAAAACCAATGCTGTCTTGTTTTCTTCTTGATATTTTAATATTTCTTGACTTGTAACATAAGCATAACATGCTTGCACGTTGTTTAGTTTGCCTATTTCTTCAACGTCGCTATTTTTAAAAGTAGTCACGCTTATTCCTGTGGCCATATCGGTTGCTGATCCACTAGAACCTCTTCCAGGAACTCTTACCTCAGCATTAATAACATCAGAGCCATACATATCAATCTGGCCTAAAACTAATTGTTTCAAACTATCTCCTGAAGCAAGCATTACAATTAAGGAAGCTATACCAATCGCAACAGCAATTATTGTTAAAACAGCCCTCATTTTTTGTTTGCTTAAACTTTCAATAGCTGTCCTAAAATAATTTAAAAAATTATTATTCATAACGCAATGCATCAATAGGATTTAATTTACTTGCTTTTTTAGCTGGAGCTAAGCCGAATATAACGCCAACTGATATGGAAACAAATGTGGCGACAATAATTGCAGGAATAGATATCACTAAATCCCACTTAAACCCTAAAGACTTTGCTATAATAGCAACCAATACTGAAATTAATAATCCAACAATAATTCCAATTATTCCGCTTAAAAAAGTGATAGTAATTGTCTCTAATAAGAACTGAAGAGTAATATGATAATTTTTAGCGCCAACCGCTTTTCTTAATCCTATTTCATTTATTCTTTCTTCAACTGTTGCGAGCATAATATTCATAATTCCAAAACCTCCAACTATTAAAGAAATAGCAGAAATTGCGATTAAGAAAAATCTGATTGCCATAGTAACTGTTTCTAAAGCTTTTAAAGCTTCTTGAACAGAACGAACAGTAAAATCATCGTCTTTCGGATCTTCAATATTGTGTCTGTCTCTCAAAAAATCTTCGACTTGACTAATAGTTTTTTCAATGTTTTCTGTTTTATCTACTTTTATTCTCATCAAGCTTATATAATCAATACCGAGCAAAATATTTTGAGCAGTTTTGATTGGAACAAATAATTCATCGTCTTGGTTTTGAGTTAATCCGCCTCCTTTTTCTTTAAGTATTCCAATAATAGTAAAATTACTGTTTTTAATTTTAATTTTTTCTCCTAAAGGATTTTGGTCTCCGAAAAGTTTTTCTGCAACACCACTACCCAAAACAACCACCTTGGACTGTGACAATTCTTCTTCTTTAGAAAAAAATCTCCCTTTTTCTACTTCTGCATTATCAACTTCTAAAAACTCTTCACTGACCCCGTTAAAATTAGTGTCTACTTTTTTATCTTCCCAAGAAATCCTATCGTTTCCTTTAACATACATTGATACTGATTCAATAGAAGGATAAGCACTATTAGCCAATGCTTCTCCATCTTCATATTTTAAAC
>JAGOOU010000017.1 GCA_017992335.1 Candidatus Parcubacteria bacterium
TTGGCAACAGTATAAATAATAATAGAATTGTCTTCTTCCTCTTGCATTATTGATCCTAAGGTATTAGAGGATATAAAAAGAGGGGAAGAAATAGATGCTAAAACATTATTTTCCCCTGTAATAATACTTGTGATTGGTTGCAAACTTGAATCAATATTGATAAGATTAGCTTGCTCTAGGTTTTTGGCTGTATTATCTCCTTGAGAGAAAGCAATCAAACATATAATTATCAAACTAAAAACAAGCCCTTTAGGGTTATTTATCAGGTTTTTAATTGTTTGTTTAATAGAAATAAGCCTGGATTAATTAATAATATATAATACTAGTTTAATACTTCTACCATATATGTCAAGTTCATTTTCCACAATAAAATCACAGGGTATTGTTCCTAAAAAATCAATGGGACAGAATTTTTTAATAGACAATAATATTGTGAAAAAAATCATAAATGTCTCCCAGATCACACAAAGCGATGTTGTTGTGGAAATAGGACCTGGTACAGGTATTTTAACTAAAGAATTAGCTTTAAAAGCAAAAAAAGTAATTGCCATTGAAAAAGACGAAAAACTAGCTAGTAATTTAAAGATTAAAAACGTAAAAGTCATTGCTGGAGATGCTTTAAATATTGTCCATAAAATAAAAGGAGAATACAAGGTAGTGGCTAATATTCCTTATTATCTAACTTCTTTTTTAATTAGGACTTTATTAGAATTAGATAATAAGCCAAAAGATATTGTTTTATTAATTCAAAAAGAAGTAGCTCAAAGAATTTGCTCTTCCAAAAACACTATTTTATCTCTCTCTGTTAATTATTATGGAAAAGCACAAATAATTGATTACGTTTCTAGAAACTGCTTTTATCCAAAACCAAAAGTAGATAGTGCAATTATTAAAATTATTCTTAATAAAGAAAAAAGGAACGATGAATTATTCAAATTAATTAAAAAAGGATTCTCTCATCCAAGAAAAACCTTAATTAATAATTTAAAAGATAAAAAAATAGAAGATTTTTTAATAAACAGGGGATTAAGCAAAAAAGCTAGACCTGAAGAATTAAATATTAATGACTGGATTAATTTAAAATTATTTCTTCAAAGAGAATAAAGTTATTTGAGCAGGCAGTATTCCTTCTTCAGGATTGTAAATGTTTCCGTATTTAATCAAGCTAATACATGTATTAGGACTATTCTTTTCAAAATATTGGCAAGTATTATTTTTACCTTCTTTTAAAAGAACACCTGGATTACCTGCATTAAATTCAATGGAAAGAACTTCTTCGTTTGTAAAGTCAACTCCCCATTGAGCCTCACAAAAAGTAGCTATGTCAAGATTTTGCTTAGATAAGGTAGGAGGAATAACACATTTCTTAGAAGACTTATCTTCATCAAACCACTGACAATTAGCTCTGTTATATATAGTAACCATAGCCTCTCCTGCTTTTGAACCGACTATTCTTTTTATAGAAGATAATTGGTCTAAACCAATAGCCGGATTATTTTCTGGACTACCTCCGTCAACGCTTAAGTCCGCTATATCATGAAAAGTCCAAACACAATTTCCTTGAAAACGATCTTCTGTAAAAAGAATTACTCCGTATTCTGTTTCTGGGTCATCTTCTGGCTTGGGTTGATTGATTTTAATTGATTTCGTTGCATTATCAAAAATATCAGTTGAAAGAGCTTTATTATCTTTAACTGAGGAGAAAGGTAATTGTTTGTCTGCTCCTTTTGTAAAATTAATGCCGTTATATAGGATGTAAGAACCTGGTTTGTTCCATAAAAACCAAACAGAATAATCTATTGGAACAGGAATCGATGAACTATTTGGAACCTCTGTGGAATCACCTGAAAATTCTGGTTTATTAAAAACATATACAGAATAAAGATCTTCGGCAGGAGACAACCATTCTATTCCTGTATAGTTTTTACTTGTTTTAATTAAATTATCATTAGTCCAAGTTTTTTCAGTCCCTCCTACTATTAAATTAATACCATCAACATAGTCTTGAGAATTAATAACTGGAATAACAGTATCTATTTTCGGATTTAAAGTATTAAGAATAACGATTGCGCCCAAGGCAAGAAAAAGACCGAAAAGAGAATTGAAAATCATTTTCTTTGCTGTCAATCTTTTACTGAAATTATCTCCGGAAATTAAATAATTAAAGCCTGCAAAAGTTATAATCAAAACAGCAGCCCCTGCAGCAACAGCTAAGCCAACATTGAAATAATAGGCGATATATTCCCCTAAAGAAGACCCGCTGGAAATAGTTCTTTCTCCAAAAGTTTCGTAATCAGCCTCTAAAGCATAGGCTATGTTAAAGATGAATAAAGATAAGATAATTAAATATTTTTTCATATGAATATAAATTAATCGACAAGAAGAAGCATGACTTCTTTAGGTCTAATATTAACTGGCTTTATACATTCACCCGTATCAGGATCCTCCTCTTTGCATCCTGATTCGTAAAAAACCCTGGTATTTTCTAAATTTATACAATTATTGTCTTTGTTTTCCTCAATATCAAAATACATACAATAATCATCTGTTGCCCTTACAACAAGTCCTCCTTTACCCTTAATAGCTGCTGATTTTATGTCTCCCTCAAAAGATGGGCATTCTCCCCAAGGAGAAACGCTTTCTCCCTCGAAAATATTCACTTTTAGTTCGCATTGATCTTTAACCGGATCTTCTGAAACACAATTTGTTTTATTGTAGAAGATTATTGTTCCATAATCGTTATTAATATTTACCTTATAAGTTAAAACTGAAGATAAAGAGTTATTATCAAAACTACTCGACGCAAGCCCAATTTGACTAATTTTAGTAGTTGTCAATGGTCCAAGTTTCCATCCGGCAACAAAACAATGTCCAGAATAATTGGTATCTTCAAAAAGAATTGCCCTATAACTCATTCCTGGATATGATTTATCCCAAATGAAGCATAGAGAAGAAGCTAAATTGTCGTAACCAACATAATGGCTCAAGTCTATTGGCACATTATTTAAATCATTAAAATCTCTTAATCCAACATAAAAAGGAGGATGTTTTTGTGTTTTCCAAAATGTTTCATCATACAAATAAAGACCTGGATAATTTTTTAAAATAAAGATTGATTTTGTGTTTGATGGAACAGGAGCAGCCGTTGCAATTGGCTCATCAATCAAAGATTCGTTATCTTGAAAAAGAACGCCTATTGGATTTTTAAAATCATAGTCAGAATAAACCCATACTTCTTTTAGGTCCCCATCCTTATAAGTCCACTCTGTCTTTGTTACTGTTCCGTCTATGTCTAATCTTGACATACTATCATATATGCACATTTTTTTTGTAGGAAATCCTGGCTTATCAATGGTAATAATTATTCCTCCTCCAAGACATTTTTCTAAATCAGGCTCTTCGATTCCAATAATACCAGGATTAATAGTGTTTAGTATTACATAACAAAGAAGAAGAATAATCATTCCAATAAAGCCATCTTTGATTTTTTTCTTTGCTTGTGATGCTTTTCCTGGACTGCCTGCAGCTAGAATAAAATTAATTCCACCAAAGATAATAACACCTATAAGGATTACTGTACTGATTGCAATAAGGAACATAAAAGCATATGACACATAATCAGTAAAAGTCGATGCTTCTGTTATGGTATATCCTAGAATATTGGGATACGTATTAATTTCCAAAGCATAAGCTGTTTGGAATAAAATCAAGAACATTAATATTAATATGTATATATTTTTTTTCATTTAATTAGTTGGTAAAACAATTACTTCTTCTGGTCTAGTCCCAAATAACCAAGAACCTCCTTCGTAAACACCTGTTCCTCTTAAATCTCCAACACAAGTACCTCCTTGAGTTACGCTTGTTATATCAAAATAAGCACAAGTTCCATTAGTTCCCACAACAACAACCGCCCCTTTGCCATCTGGAATTCTTATTGATTGAATATATGAATCTGGATCCCAATCAGGACAACCTCCTTCGGTTGGAAAATCACCAGCTGGCACAGACTCTAATGTTCTCATATTAATTCTTGTTGAACTATATTTACTTATCTCTATTGGACATTTTGAATGATACTCTGAATCTCCCTCGTTACAGCCCAAAGAATTATACAATATGATTCTTCCTTGATCGACTCCGTCTTGATTTTCTTTATACACAACCACTGATGACATTTTTTTGTTTCCAATATAGTTCCCTTTATAATTAACTGTTTTGTCTGTAGCTACATCTGGAGTAATTAAGCTACTACTATAGGGAGCACCAAGAAAAGAACATTCTCCTGAATAATTAGCATTTTCGAATATAACTGCCTTATATTTCATATTGCAAACACCTCCAGATTCAGGACAAACAACACTAAAAGAAGATGCTTTGTTATCAAAAGTGGGACGGTCTGTTTCATTAATATTTTTTATACTTTTCAAGGTGTAAAAGGGGAGTTCTTTATTCACCCCAAAATCTTCTTCGTCATAAAAATAAAAGCCAATTTTTCTATCAATAATATATATTGATTTTGCTCCAGCTAAAGCAGGAAAAGCAGGAATTAAAGATGTTCCTTTTGTCAGGGTTCCTTTGTCGCAACAATTAACACCTATTGCTGTCTGGAAAATAGGTGTTCCTCCTCCCTTATAATCTTCATCTGGGAAAGCCCACACTTCTTTTACTTGGCCTTCTTCAAAATCCCACTTTGCACCAATGATATCTCCCTGTATTTTAGATATTGACTGGTTAAAACACGTTATAATATCTTCAGTGCCATTATTAATAGTCACAATAATGCCACCCATAGAACATGGATCTATTTTAGGATTACCAGGCTTATCTATAATGTCTGGATTAATTGTATCTAATATCCAATAAAATGATAATAATAGGGTTACGCCTACAAGAGCATTAACCATCATTTCTTTAGCTTGAGACACTTTACCAGGATCTCCTCCAGCGACAATAAAGTTAATTCCTGCCCAAATCATCACCATTACAACAAGCACTATTGCTATAGCAATTAACATCATTACACCATAAGCAACATAATCAATAAATTCTGAGTCTTCTGTTATTGTATAATCTCCAATTTCAGGGTATGCAACCTCCATAGCAGCATAGGTTACTTGAAATAAAGATAATAAAATGATTAATAATAAAATATATTTTCTCATATTTTTAATTTTGTCTTTGGAGACAATAATAATCATCTAATAAATTCTTTTCATATATCTTGTCAACGCAAGTAGGATGTTGCTTATTTGTAAAGCAAGCTTCTTTTGCTGTAACATCTAAATGTTCACTATTATAGGGCTGGCAATTCCACATTGTTGTTGAAGCAGGATAGGGGAATGAAGGATAAACGACAACTGATCCAGAAGCTAAAGAATCTATTCCTTCTTCACAGCTATAAAGAGTGTAATCTTTTGCTCCTTCTTTTAAAGGAAGCCCATAGCCAGTAATACATTTATCTAGTTTTCTTCTTACAAGATTAAGAAGGTCTAGAGATATCCACCTATTAGAGTCATCTCCTCTAAGATTCTTTCCTTCCCCATAATTTTTTATTCTTTTTGCTAAGAGTTCTATTTTTTGCAAATGACCTAGACCAATTATTGGAGTATCTGAATCACTACAATAAGATGTGTCTCTGCAATCAAGGCCAGATGGATAATCTTCTGGATAATCATAACTTTCTGCTGTCTTACTATAATTAAATATTCTACATTGTTTGTCTTTCAAATCATTGTACGGACAAACATAATAATCGTAGAGCTGATCATCTTTATCTGTTTTTGGATCGGGTAATGTTTTCCCTCTTTCAGATGTGCAGAATTTATCTGTACTAACCCCAATCTTGGTTATAATTAATTTATCTTGATAATCAGAAGGATAAAAGTGGTCACTAATAAGCTTGACGTCGCACCTAGCCTTATAACCCGCCGGAAGGTTTATCAAAGAAGCTATAGAAGCAATTCCCGTGCCTGAGCAACAATGAGATCTCGATCCACTAATTCCTAAATCTATAGCATCTTCTCCGTCTATCCACTTTATTCCTGGATTCAAGCTTTCTATTAATACTTTATCTGCTTCTGTTAAAGTTAAAGCTTCTTCTCCCTCACAAATAGTTGCTAAAACGAATTTTGCTGGAGACACTGTTACTATTGTTTTATTTCCTTCGTAAGCACACGTATCGAGTTGAAAGGGCCATAAATTAGTATTCACTATAGGAACCTGATAAAAAAGACTTGTTAAAAGACGTGGATTAATACTAACTATACGCTTATAAAAACTACTACCCATTTTAAAAGTAAGGTTAGGAGTAAATGTAAATTTTTTAAATAAAAAGTCTCCTGTTGGGATAAAATAACAATTTCCATCTTTACCAGCATCACATTTTACCATGCTATCAAAAGCTACACGGGTTATTCCTATTTTCCCATAATTATCTATAGATGGGCATACGGTACAAGATCCACCAACCCCGTGACAGCTGGGAGACCATATCAATTTTGCTCTATAATATGTATCTCCTGGACACATACAATTAATAGAACTTTTATCGTCACCACCTGCACCCGAATCAATTATATAGCTTGAAGTATATTCTGTTTCTAATATTGTTTCCACATCATATAAACTATCAACATAAGCATCATGCTCAGTATACGAATTAAAAGGAGAAGCTAAAGGACAAACGGCATGAGTATAAATATAAGAGCCACGCCAATATTCTGACCATCTGCCGGGCTTCCGTGTAGTCGGATTCATACAATAATAATAAGCAGTATCAGGATAAGGAATGGTTTCACATTCTTCACAGCAAACACAATTGTTCTGTGTTTTTTCATCACAGTCTGAACAACCGTCACAAGAAGTATCAAGACAAGGAGCTGTTGATTTATTACAACTATCTGACCTCCCGGTTACACAACTATTACAAGAAACTCCTCCAAGAGTTGGATATGTATTACAATTTGAACAATCGCATTTTTCTGTGAGATCAGCGAACTCCAAAGCTTTGACTTTTGTCTTTTCAATTTCTTCCTTAATTAAACCTGTAAATTTTAATAATTTATCTGCAAACTCTTTAGCATCATTAACCATTTCTCCTAATGGAATTTCCGATTCCATGTATCCCATCTCTCCAATATCTGTCACCATTCTTAAAGGCTCTTTATCATAAGATTCTTCATATTTAAATCCTTCTTTAAAATAGAAGGTAGCTCCATCTCCAGAATAAGAATACTTTTCTTTTTCTTTTGCTTCATCAACACTACATATTCTTCTATCTTTAAAATCAGGTATATTGTAATTAGGGTCAAACTCTCCTTCTTTTGCATAAAGATAATCTGTTAATTCTGCTCTTTCTCTAGCGATACAAACGTCATTAACTAAATCAAATTCTGTACAGTTATACTCTTCACAATATTTTATTGGATCATAAGTGTTTCCTTTTACTCCAACAAAAGGAATTGCTGTAATTAATTTATCGTCAGTTCTTCCTTTTAAAGTTTGGAACTCTGCCATAGACAATCTTTCTCCATAGGGATCTCTCATCATGTTGATTGCATTTTTTAAATCTTCCAAATGGTCTAAGTAATACTGTTCGAAAGTTTTCATTCTGGTTTCTGCTAGCTTAAGAGTCAAAAACTTCTCTTTATCTGTAGCTGGATCTTCCCAAAAAGCAGTAAAAAGACAGTTAGCAGCTTCTGCTCCTGGAGGTATATCGCTATAGCTTTCTCCATCAATTCTTATTTTTATTTCATTCCTAGCACAATCAACTTGATCTCTTACTTCCCTAACACAAGGATCATGGTCGTTTATAACGTCTAGAAAATTATTAGTTTGGCATCCAAGATTTGGCTCATAATATGCATTTCCACAACAACCACACTGATTATCACAAACCGTAATATCTGAACATGTTGTTGATCCATCTGCTTCTATTACACAACAATTATAAGGATTGGGGTCAATTTGACAACCATTAAGAGGCACGCCAAAATTAAAATAAGAATGGCTAGAACATCTTGTGCATCTACAATTATAATCTCCATTAACATCCTTGCTTTTAATAGCCGTTAAAATCGTTCTCATTGGTCCATCTGTATTTTTTGATTTGCAAAGATAATCTGCATTCAAGGCACTAATCTTTTTAATAATTGCATTGTTTAATTCTTCTAAGCAATAGAACATGTCTACCCCTCTTAAGGTATCTTCTTCTGTTATTGTACCATCTCCATTTCTATCTATAGTGTCTCCATTTTCATCATAAGCGTAACAAAGCTCTCCTGTTATATCATCTGCTCCTTCTATTCTTTTAGAAGAATTAGCAGCTAGAATACTTTCTACTATAGATCCTAGTGGTATTTCTTGAAATTCAATAGTAATAGTCTTTGTGTCTTTTTTATCGCCAGGCTTCTTAAAGATAGCTCCTAAATCTGTTAAGTCTAGTTCTTCTAAATCTACTATTGCTAAATTAGGATTAATGGTTACAGAAATAACATATACTCCCAGAAGAATACATAGGCCAATAAACACAGAAAACATTCTCTGTTTGGCCATTATTATTTTTGCTGTTTCTCCTTGAGCAATAATAATATTAATACCATTGTATATAATAACCAAAACAGCAATGACTATACCAGCACCAATAGCCATTTTAATAAAAAACGAAAGAAGATCGCTAGATCCTCCTGCTGGATCAAATCCCGCTCCTGTATAGTCATTTTCTAAAGCAAAAGAAAAAAGAGGAACAGAAATTAAGATTAGAATTAATATTATTTTATATAGCTTCATATTGTTTTAATTTTATTCTATTATTTCTTCTTCCTCTTCTTCATCTTCTGCTGGAACAGGTTCTTCTTGATCGTTTGATTCTTTAAGAGTCAGAAGCACCATACCTGTCCAAAAGGGGATAGCGCCAAGATATGGAATATATTCTGCAATAGTTGATCCAAAAAATCTCAATATTTTTTTTGAATCTTTTTTGCTAATTTTTATATCCAGCCCTTTCCTGAACTTAAGCCATAATCCTAATGTAAACATTGCTACCGTATCAGTAACTCCGAAATCATCTAATCCGAAAAAAAGCAATACTATACTTATAAGGTCTATTATTAATGCGAACGGAAGCATTAGTATTGTTTCCGGATCTATTCTTATTCCTAACATTTTATTTTATTAAATGATAACTACCTATATTATATCTCTTTTAAAAATATTGTAAATTGGGGAAAGCTATTTGATTTTAAAATAAGGGGGTGATATAATATTATAATCTTTTTAGAAAATATTGTAAAATAAACTTATGAATAAAAACAATATACGAATACTCACAACATTAGTTCTCGTTGGTCTATTGTTTTTGCCTTTAACTGCTAGCGCTGGAAGAATTACAGATTGGCTTAATCAAACATTGGGAGATATGGCAAGTGGTATGTTTGATGCTTTAACTAGTGTTATTTTCACGTTAATAGCCAACTTGGTTGCTGGAATACCATCTGCTGCTCTTGATTTTTTAAACTGGGTTGCTGGCCCTGGTTTCTTGAAAATAAGCATGACTGGTGATGACAACCCCATTGTTACTGAAGGCTGGGATATAACTAGAAACCTAGCTAATGTTGCTTTAATTTTCGGATTAATCATAATTGCAATAAATATAATTATTGGAAATGCAGAAGTCCAAGCAAAAAAAGCATTAATAAACTTTTTCCTTATTGCTGTTTTAATTAACTTCACTCCTCTTATTTGTGGAATCATTATTGATGCTTCAAATGCTTTAACTAATTACTTTCTCCAAGAAGGAATAAAAAAAGATCTGGTTAATTTTTTAGCTCAAGCCATGGCTGATAGTGGTGGATTTGATTTTACGGCATTAATTGTGTTCTTTTTATTTGGAATATTCTCAGCTGTTATTTATTTGCTTTATGCCCTTATTTTCGTTTGCAGATATTTCATATTGTGGATTTTAATAATACTTTCTCCTCTTGCTTTTGCATCCAAAGTTTTTCCTAGATCAAGAATAATCACAAAGCTTTTTCCTAGCTTCTGCTATTGGGATGAATGGTGGGACATGTTTATTCAGTGGAACGTAATTGGAATTCCTGCTGGCTTCTTTATTTATCTTTCTAATATGGCTATGACAGAAATGGCTGCCGGAGGATTTTTTGCTAGCGCGGAAGGAATTTCTATTTTCGGAAAACTGTTTACCTATGCAATGCCTTTCATCTTCATGGCTATTGGATTTATGGTTACTATTTCCTCTGGAGGAAAAGTAACTGGAACAATTGGTGGATATGGAAAGAAAATTTGGTCTAAAACAGGGGGAGCTGCAACAGCAGCTGCTACTGGAGCTATAGGAGCAGGAGCTGGATATGCTGCCGGAAGAGCAAGCGCTGCTGGAGGATATATAAAAGAAGGTACTGTTGGTATGGCATCAGGATTTGCATACAATAGAACTGTTGATAAAGAAGAAGATAAAGTTGATTGGATGACAAG
>JAGOOU010000018.1 GCA_017992335.1 Candidatus Parcubacteria bacterium
TTTACTTTAATAGAAATACTAGTGGTGATTGTTGTAATCGGAGTTCTTTCTGCGTTTATTCTTGTTGGTATGACCTCTATTACTAATAGCGCTAATATTACTAAATCCAAAGCGTTCTCTGAGTCTTTGAGAAATTCTTTATTGGGTAGTATTATTTCTGAATGGAAATTTAATGGAACAGGGGTTGCTGACGGTGGGATAGTTAATTCTTCTTATCTCCAAGATTCTTGGAGCGGAAACACTCTTTCTACCAATGGCACTGTTTATGTAAAATCAGATTGCATTAATAATTCTTGTTTAAATTTAAACAATGGAGGAACAGCATACCTTCATTCAAGTGCAGCAACTTTAAATCCTGGTACTGGTAATTTTACTATTCACGGATGGGTATTTGCAACAGATTATACTTATCCAAGAGTTCGTTTTTCTATTGGTAACTATACATCAGCTGACAATGTTCCTGTTTGGGGTATAGATGATACTTATTATTCCAATGGCATTGGGATTATTTTTGCGGACGGAATAAATAAGGCGAGAGGCAATTTAATTTGTGATAATGGATATAGGCCAATAGATACTAAAAATAAGTGGACCCATATGACAATTATATTTAATAGAAGTGATGGAAAAGCTTATGCATATATTAATGGCGTGAAACAATCCAATTCTTTTGATATCTCTACGGTGACTGGTGATGTTAAAAATAATATAATGTATATTGGTATTGTAGCCGGTTGGTTAATATATGGGTATGTTGATGAAATTATTTTATATAATAATATTATTCAATCTTCCCAAATCGAAGAAAATTATTATATTGGAATAAATAAATTATATAAAAACGACGGATTGAATAAAATAGAATATGGACAAAGATTAACAGAAATAAAAGATAATTTAGCTAAGCAATGAATAAATCATTCACCTTAATTGAAATATTAGTAGTAATTGTTGTTATCGGAATCCTTTCTGCCTTTGTTTTGGTTGGAATGAGTTCTATTACTAATAGCGCTAATATTACTAAATCCAAAGCTTTTTCTAATTCATTAAAAAATACTTTAATAACTGATGTTATAGGGGAATGGAAGTTGAACGAAGGAACAGGAACAAACGCTTATGATTCGTGGAAATCTAACAACGGAACACTATATGGAACTCCATCCTGGGTTGATACCAACTGTATTTCTGCTAAGTGTATTGAATTCGATGGCGCAGATGATTATGTTAGGGTTGATGATAATGATTCTTTAGACACTACAGGAGATTATACTATTGCTTTTTGGGCCTATAACAACACTGGATCAAAAACATATCCAACTCTTTTTAATAGAAGAGGACAATCAGCAACTAATGGTTTCTTTTGGTGTTACACAGAGAACTCAGGAGGCTACGACGATATAAGATATCAATATTCTAATGGTGTTAATTATGCTTCAGTAAATTTTCAAAATATCTTAACTGCCTATAAATGGACTTATCTTGCTTTTGTCTTTACTAATTCAAACAAAACACTTAAGTTATATAAAAATGGATTATATACTAATGATCCAAAAATCCTAACCAATGCAATGCCTGTTGTAGAGGGCAATCTCTTTATTGGAGTATACAGTGGCTCTACTGCTTCTTATACTTTTAAGGGAAAAATTGAAGATTTTATAATTTTTAATAACGCATTACCCACAACTTTAATAAAACAAGAATATTATGCTGGGATAAATAAGCTTTTATCTAATAGATTAATAGAAAAACAAGAATATATGGCTAAAATCAAAGAATTATTAGCCAATAACTAGGATTTGTGGACAAATTGGGGAAAACAGCCTTTCTGGGGCTGTTTTTAAGTGGTTGACAAGTTTATAAAAGTGGAATAAAATGTATTCACAGTGTTAATAAGTGGGGAAAAGTGTGGAAAACTAAGTTAAATTGTGGACAACTGCCTTATGATGATAGGCCAATATAATTACAATTTAGACCCTAAGAAAAGATTAACCATTCCTACAAAGTTCAGAGGGGACTTAAGCGATGGCGCCATATTAACAAAAGGAGTTGATGGCTGCTTGTTTTTGTATCCTAAAAAGCAATGGGAAGAATTAGCAGAAAAGATAAGCACTCAACCATATATTACTCAATCTAATGTCAGAAGTATTAGCAGAGAAATCATTGCTCAAGCAATTGATGTAGGTTTAGATTCTTTAGGAAGAATCTTAATCCCTGATTATTTAAAAGAACACGCTAAGCTAGAAAGAAAAACTGTTATTGTTGGATTATACAATAGAGCTGAAATTTGGGATGAAGAAGAATGGAAAAAATACAACGAGAAGAATGAAACTAAAATGAAAGAAATTACAGAAGGATTAAAAGAATTAGGAATATAGTATGCACATTCCAGTTCTTTTAAGAGAAACAATAGAATATTTGGATGTTAAAGACAATGAAAACTATATTGACTGCACTTTAAACGGAGGAGGACATACAAGAGAGATATTAAAAAGAACGAATGGAAAAGTATTGGGTATAGAACTCGACCCAGAGATCTTTAAAAAAATTAAAAACGAAAACATTAAAAGATTAATTCCTATTAATGACAATTACGCTAATTTGAAAAAAATAGTTGAAACAAATGATTTTAAAAATGTACAAGGAATATTATTTGATGTAGGAATGTCATCATTTCACGTTGATGAAAGTAAAAAAGGATTTAGTTTCTTAAAAGACGAACTTCTATCAATGAGTTATTCTGAAGAAAAGACTGCTGAAGAGATTGTCAATAATTATTCCTTTAAAGATTTAGAAAGAATAATTAAAGAATACGGAGAAGAAAGATTTGCTAGAAAAATTGCAGAAGAAATAGTTAAAAGAAGACCAATTAAAACAACTTTCCAATTAGTAGAAGCGATTAGAAAAGCAGTGCCCAATAGTTATCAAAGAGGAAAAATACATTTTGCCACAAGAACATTTCAAGCATTAAGAATAGAAACTAATCAAGAATTAGAAAATTTAAAAAATGCTTTGCCACAAGCATTAGAAATATTAGAAAAAGGAGGAAGGTTAGTAGCCATTTCCTTCCACTCCTTAGAAGATAGAATTATTAAAAATTTCTTCAAAAGTCGAAAAGAAGAAATTCAATTATTAACCACAAAGCCGGTTTTGCCTGATGAATTAGAGATTAAATCTAATCCTCGGGCAAGATCAGCTAAATTAAGAGCTATTAAAAAATTATGAGCCCAAAGAAAAAAGAAAAACTATTATCAATTTCATTAATATCATTATCTGCTATTCTTATTGGAATTTACATGTTCCAAACCATTGATTCAGGAAGAACTAATTATTTAATCAATGAAAAAGAAAGCGAATTGGTTTTACTTGAAGAAGAAACAAGTGATCTTAAATTAGCTGTTTCAAAAACTTCCAATCTTAATAATCTTGAAGAAAAAGTAAAGGAAATGGGATATGCAAAGATGGGAAAGATTGACTTTATTAATATTTCTTCTTCATCTGTTGCTATTAATGATTAATTATGGCAAATCTTCGAGCTAACATTATTCTTTTTATAATCTTTCTAATTGGCGGAATACTCTTATCCCGCCTTTTTTCTTTGCAAATTCTTGATAATAAGTTCTATAAAGCCCAAGCAGCAGGACAGCAAAACCAAATAATCGAAGAAGAAGGGAAAAGGGGAGACGTATTTTTCAGTGGAGGAGAAATTCTTGCTATGACTAAAGATGCCCCATATATTTTCATTTCTCCTGAAGAAATACAAGAAAAAGAAAAAACAGCTGATAAATTATCTGAACTAACTGGATTAAACAAACAAGAATTAATCAGTAGAATGAATGTTGAAGGAAGCTTCTATGATGTTATTATAAAAGAAGCTGATGATGATTTAGCAAATAAGATTGAAAAAGCCGAATTAAAAGGAGTTCATATTGGGTATAATAAGAAAAGATATTATCCTAATGAAACAATGGCTTCAAAGGTAATTGGATTTATTAATACTGAAGGAAAAGGACAATACGGAATAGAAGGGTATTATGATGAACAAATAAAAGGATTAATTAAAACTCAAAAAAAGCAGAACAATCCATGGAACTTTATTTTCTCTTCTTCAGGAAGTGAATCTTTAGACGGAGCATCGTTAACTCTTACCCTTGATTACAATATTCAATACATGGCTGAGAAGCTAATCAAGCAAGGAGTAAAAGATTACAAAGCCAAAGGAGGACAAATTATTGTTATGGATCCATATACAGGACAAATAATTGCTATGGCTGATTATCCTAATTATAATCCCAATGATTACAAAAATGTATCTTATGAAGTTTTTCAAAATAATACTATAGAAAAACTATTCGAACCTGGCTCTATTTTCAAGCCAATTACTATGTCTACTGCTTTGAATGAAAATCTTGTTACTGCTGATACTCCTTTTAATGATGATAAAGGATGTATTGTTTATGATAAGTATAAAGTGTGCAACTTCTCGGAAAAAACCTATGGCCAGACAACAATGACTGGAATCTTAGAAAAATCAATTAATACTGGCGTTATTTACGTTGAAGGACTTATTGGACACAAAAATTTTCTTGAATATATTGATAGTTATGGATTATTTAAAAAAACAGGAATTGATTTGTCTGGAGAAGTATATTCAAGTAATGCAGAATTAAAAAATTCTTTGAACACGAAAATAGAGGTTAATTTTGCAACTGCTTCTTTTGGCCAAGGAATCAGTACAACCCCAATTCAAATGGCCACTGCTTTTTCAGTTATTGCTAATGGAGGAACATTAATTAAGCCATATATTGTTAAAGAAATTTCTAATAATGAAAAAACAGAAACAACTCAAACAACTATTGTTAAGGAAAACATTATTTCTAAAGAAACATCTCAAGAATTAACAAAAATGCTAGTTAGTGTTGTTGAGAATGGTTTTGGTAAAAGAGGGAAAGTAGATGGCTACTATATTGCTGCTAAAACAGGAACATCTGAAGTTCCTTGGTCATATTTAGGAGAAAATAAAAAAGGTTATTCTAATGAAACATGGCAATCTTTCTTGGGCTTTGCTCCAGCATATAATCCTAAATTTGTTGCCTTGGTAAAGCTTGATAGTCCAGAGACATTAACTTCTGAATATTCTGCTGGCCCTATTTTCCATGACATAGCTGAATACATTTTAAAATACTGGCAAATAGAGCCAGATATAGTAGACAAAGAAAAATAATATGATAATATGTGATAATTGGCCCCATCGTCTAGCGGCCCAGGACACTAGGTTCTCATCCTAGAAACACCGGTCCAAATCCGGTTGGGGTCACTTAAAAAAAATAAAAATATGATAATATTTTATTCACTTGTATTCATTGCCTCCTGTCTCGTGTTCTATTTCTCAGGAGAGTTAATTGTTAAAAGCTTAATTAAGGTAGCAAAATATCTTGGCTGGAAAGAATTCGTTCTTTCTTTTATTGTTATGGCTTTTGTTGCCTCTTTCCCTAATCTCTTTGTTGGAATTTCTTCTGCTTTACATGGAATTCCAGAACTTGCTTTTGGAGATATTATTGGAGGCAATCTAGTTGACTTAACTCTTGCTATTGGTTTAGCAGCCATGTTTGCAAAAAAGGGGATTCCTGCAAAAAGCAGAACTATTCAAGCAACTCTTTTCTTTACAATTATTGCTGCTGTATTGCCTCTTCTTTTAGCTTATGATCATTATTTATCAAGAGGAGACGGAATAATCCTTATTCTATTCTTTATGCTTTATGTTGGCTGGCTCTTTTCTAAAAAAGAAAGGTTCACTAAAACCTGTGAAGAAGAAAAACCAAGAGTAAAAAGTTTCCACGGTTCCTTATCTGGAGTTTTCAAAATCTTTTTTGCCATAATTCTATTTGTTATTGCCTCAGAAGGGGTTGTTAGGTCAGCTACATTCTTTGCTCAAACTTTTAATTGGCCGCTTCTACTAATTGGACTTTTTGTTGTTGGATTAGGTAATTGTTTGCCAGAAATATTCTTTGCTGTTAGTTCAGCTAAAAATAATTATGGCTGGATGGTTTTAGGAGATTTAATGGGTGCTGTGGTTGCTCCTGCTACTCTTGTCTTAGGAATTGTAGCCTTAATCAGCCCCATTCACCTTAACGGCCTAGAATATTTAGCCATAGCAAGAATATTTATGTTTATCAGTATTTTATTCTTTTTCACTTTTATTAAAAACGATCAGAAAATAACTAAAAAAGAAGCGGTCTTTCTTATTCTCATATATATCTTTTTCATAATCTCTGAAGTCTTTGTTGGATTATAAAATCCCTAGAAAAAATCTAAGGATTATAGAAGCTCATTCTATCCTTACCGCTAATACAATTTATTAAAAACTTCTCGTAAATAGCTTGAATTTGCCAATCAGCAAGGCCCATTTCTTGTAAATCTAAAAGATCCATTGAACCTTCTGGCTCAGATACTATTTCTTTTAGAAATAAATATGCTTGTTCAAGCACCTCAGGAGAAGCTCCTCCTAATTTCACTGCTTCTGTTAACATAGCAGGATACACGTCTTTAATCGCTGCTTTGATTAATCTTTCCACTTCTTCTGGATGTATTCTTTTTAAAGCAGAGAGGGCTGCAAACAAATTGTTATCGGTTTGCTTTTCATTAAGCAGTTCCAAAATAGTTTCTTTGAACTTTGATGACATTTTCACTCCTTTTGGGTTTTTAAAGGCCCACGTTATATATACAACATATATCAATGATGTCAAATTGTTGACTTTAACAAGATTTAATGATATAAATTACACATTAAATAAAGAATAAAAATATGTTAGCAGTAATCAAAACCGGAGGAAAACAATACAAGGTTTCTGAAGGAGACAAAATCAAAATAGAAAAATTAGAGAATAAAGAAGGGGAAAACATAGTATTTTCTGAAGTTCTTTTGTTAGAAAACGGAAAAGAAATATTAATTGGAACTCCTTTTCTAAAAGATGCTCAAGTAAAAGCTAAGGTTTTACAACAAGGAAAGAATGAAAAAGTCATAATTTTCAAATACAAGCCAAAGAAAAGATATAAAGTAAAAAAAGGTCATCGCCAACCTTTTACTGAAGTAGAAATTACTGAGATTAAAGCTTAAAAACCAATATCACCTTCGTTGAATTCCAAGCTAGTTTCTAAATTACGGAAACTAGCTTTTTGTTTATCAAAGAATAATTCCACTCTTCCTACTGGACCATTCCTGTGTTTTGCAATTATAATATCTGCAATTCCTTTTCTTGGGGTTTCTTCATGATAAGCATCTTCACGATAAATAAATAAAACAACGTCAGCATCTTGCTCTAGGCTATTATGAACAATAATATCATTAGCTACAAAATTATGAACATTCTCAACTGTTGCATCATAAACATCTTCGGTTAATAGTTCTTTAATAGATTCTATTTTGTCCCAATAAATTCCTGAATTAGCAATATTTGATATTTCTTCATTCTTATTTAGGGCATTACAGATTCTAATTAATCTGCTTCTTGAAACTCCGCTCTTGAATAACGTAGTGCCACAATAAGCCGTATCTATTCTTTGGCTAAATTCTCTCCAACCGATTCCAACAGACTCCTTTGCCGGCTCAATAACCAACTTCCACACCTCTTTTGGAATGATATCATTATTAAGGTTAGGAGTTATCTTTTCTAAAGATTTCCTTAATTCTGGTATTATTTCTTTTCTTCTGTCCGCTATTCCAATTTTATTAATAAACTTTAATTGATTATGTGAGCCCTCTACATGCAAAGAAAACAATTCTCTATATCCTTTTTTCGTATAAGCTCTAATTGTACTTTGAATTCCCAACATTAAAAGCAAGTGTTGAATTTGCTCTATCATCTTTTTACTAGTTGAAGAATAGTAGATATTTCCAGTTGGTATTCTTCCTTTTGTCTTTTTCCAGCTTAAATTACCATCTGTTGACCAAAGATTCCTTAAGAATAAAGAAATTTTATTTTCGTCGCAAGAGAATACTGCTTCCGGAATTTCTTTTTCCCAAGAATGAACTGTTTTGATTTTTAATTTATTAAACCAATAAGTAATTGGATGTTTTTTATTCCTAGATAATTTATATGGGCTTGGCAAATAGACGTGATACCAATTCTTTTGTTTTATTATTCTTCCCTCAATCTCAAAAAGCCTTTTTGCTGCATCCTTAACGGTTTTAATGTTTTCTTCAAAAGCATTTGTATAATGAATTGGTTGTTTTGGCAGAACACAACCATCGCCTAATAGATGAGCTATTAAAATCAATTCGTCATCTAAAATATTGTTTAAGGGATTAGATATTTTAATTTCTCTTGGCAAAGCAATATAGTCTTCTTTTTTTAATTCGTCTAATCTTTTCCAGCCATCTATTTTAAAGAATGGGTGATTAGCACTTGCCTTTATGGTTCTTCCACTCTTTGTTTTTAATTCAAAAACCTTCTTTTTTCCAGAATAAAAGACTTTAGTCATTAAACCCTCTTCTACTTTATAATCACTGCCCAAAGATAAAACTTTAATTGGAGCCTGAATATCTCTTTCTGCTAATTTTTTGATAGGAATCCTTTCTCCTGTTTCTGCTAATGTAATTAAAGTATCTCCTGTTAAGCAACCGCTTTCACGCAAGTCGGATAATCTAGGAATCTTCGGTGTTCTTTGTTCTACTGCTCTTGATAATTGAGATAAAGCAAGCACAGGAACATTTAATTCTCTGGCTAGACCTTTTAGCTGACGGGATATTTCTGTAATTTGCTGAACACTGCTTATATTCGCTCCCTTAGATCCTGGTTCAATTAATTGAAGATAATCAATAATAATTAGACCTAATCCTTGACTAGCCTGCAATCTTCTCGCCATAGCTCTCATCTGAAGTACTGTACAACTAGAAGCATCGTCAATAAAAATAGGGGCTTCGGATAAAGAGCCTAGAGCATGCTGAATGCAAGTAAAATCATCTTCATTCAATCTTCCTTGCCTAATTGCATAAGAATCAATATTTGACTCAGAACTAATCAATCGGTCAATCAACTGATCTTTAGACATTTCTAAAGAAAAGATTCCCACTGGCTTCTTTTCCTTTAAGGCAACATTCTTAGCAATATCTAAAGCTAAACTACTTTTACCCATTGATGGTCTAGCAGCTAGAATAACTAAATCAGAATTCTGCAATCCTGATAAAATCATGTCTAATCCATTGAATCCAGTAGAGGTTCCTCTTAAGGTTCCTCTTTGCTTTGACATTTTATCAATTCTTTCAAAAGCTTCTTCAAGATGAGGTCTGATTGGTAAAAAAGACTGAGTAAGATTCTTTTGCGTAATGCTGAAAATCTTTCTCTCTGCTCCGTCCAATAATTCATCTGCTTCTTCTGATTCTTCATAGCCCATTAAAACAATGTCTTCTCCAGCATTAATTAGATCTCTCAGAATTCTTTTTTTCTGAACAATTTTAGCATAAGTAGAAACATGACTAGCTGTAGGAACAGTATTAATCAATTCAGTTAAATAGGCAACACCTCCAATGTTTTCTAATTGGTCTTTTTCTTTTAATT
>JAGOOU010000019.1:0-1733 GCA_017992335.1 Candidatus Parcubacteria bacterium
TAGTATAATCTCCTGTAGTGTCTAAAGAATCATTATCATCAACCCTAACATAATCATCTGCGCCATCGAATTCAATACACTTAGCAGAAATACAGTTGGTATCAACCCAGGATGGAGTTCCATATAGCGTTCCGTTATTAGATTTCCATGAATCATAAGCGTTTGTTCCTGTTCCTTCATTCAACTTCCATTCCCCTATAATATCAGTTATTAAAGTATTTTTTAATGAGTTAGAAAAAGCTTTGGATTTAGTAATGTTAGCACTATTAGTAATAGAATTAATACCAACAAGAATAAATGCAGAAAGCGTTCCGATTAAAACAGTTACTATTAGTATTTCTAATAAAGTAAATGATTTGTTCATTGCTTAGCTAGATTAGATTTTAATTTTATAATTCTTTGGGTATATTCGTTTTTGTAGATTTTTTTATTTTTAAATAATTTATTTATTCCAGAATAGAATGATTCTCTAATTTGAGATGAAGACGAATATCCATTATAAATAGTGACTTCATCTAATAATCCATTCATATATTGATATCCTGAGGCATCTCCTCCTCTGCCGATTTCAAAAGGAGAAGTAGTATTGCTTAAATTGTCAGAAGTTTTATTAACTGATCCCACGTAAAGAGAGTTTTTATATAAATACGCCTTTGATCCATCTGAGGTCCAAACAAGATGAGTCCATTTGTTTGTTTCTATAGCAGTAGAAGCAGAATAAATAGCAGATGCTCCAGAACTAACCCACGTATAGCAACGCATAATATTAGCAGTTCTTGTAAATATGCTGTATTCCCAGGGAGCTCCTCTTTTTCCTAAAATGCCAAGATTATTGTTTGTATACAATTTAAACCAAACAGAAAAAGTGAAAATATTATCTGTAAAAGAAAGATTATCTTTGTCTCCAATAGAAATATAGTCTTCTGTTCCATCGAATTCATAACATGTTCCAGAAACACAATCATTCGTTGTTTTTAAAACTGGTAAATGTGTTGGCCCAACCAATGTTCCACTGTTAGCTCCCCAAGAATCATTAGCGTTTCCATCTAATTTCCATTCTGAAACAAGATTTGTTAACAGAGAGTTTCTTATTGAATTAGAAAATGTCTTTGATTTAGTAATATTAGCGCTATTAGTAATAGAGGTCATACCAACAAGAATAAACGCAGAAAGAACTCCGATTACAACAATCACCACTAGTATTTCTATTAAAGTAAAAGATTTGTTCATTATTTCTTAACAACCTCAAACTTATTAGCATCAACCTGTATTGTGTCCCCACTTTTAATACTATCGCTTAATAATGCTCGAGCTATTGCATTTTCAACCTTATCTTGTATTTCTCTTTTAATTTCTCTTGCTCCAAATACTGGGTCATAACTTAAATCAACAATTTTCTCTTTTAATTCTTGAGTAATAACAAAGCTAATATTCTTTTCTGATAAAGTTCTCTGGATTTTCTCTAATTGTAACTGGCTGATTTTTATCAAATCTTCTTTATTTAAAGATTTAAATATTATTACTCCGTCAAACCTATTAATGAATTCTGGTCTGAATATTGCATTTTTGAAAATATGATCTAATATTTCTTTTTTAACTTGAGCCATGTCTTTATTAGTCTTAATAGCATCTAGAATAACCTGATATCCAGCATTAGATGTAGCAATAATAATTGTATTAGCAAAACTGATTTTGTTTCCCATATTATCATTAACATATCCTTCATCTAATAC
>JAGOOU010000019.1:1833-9391 GCA_017992335.1 Candidatus Parcubacteria bacterium
TCCCCTATTTCAATTTTTTCAATATATCTTAGAAGTTCTGGTTTCTTTTCTATATATTTGTGGAATCCTTGGAAATTACTAATACAGATTACTTGAAAATCAGGATTACTTAAATATGGAAGAATAATTGATGATATGTCAGTGATTCCTGCTTTTTTCTTTCCTCCTAGAAAATCATGAAAGTCATTAAGGATAAGAATTACATTTTTAGCTCTTTGCGCTTCGGAAAAACATTGTTCAATAATCTTTTCCCCTTTTTCAAAAGAATCAACTCTTGAAGATAAAGCAACCAAATCAAGCTGAAGGAATCTTTTGTCGTTAGCTTCTTCACTTAATTCTCTTCTCAAACTTTTTTTAATTAAATGATGAATTAGTATTTTTCTTCCGCTACCCGGATTTCCGACAATAAGGATGTTGTTATTAACTTTTCTAGAGAGAGCATTTTCAGCAATCTTTACCTCTTCTTCATGTCCGATTATTTCTTCTGCTCCTCTTGCGCCGATTACTCTTGTCCAATCAATAGAGAATTGATCTAAAGTTACTGTATATGCAGAAGCTAGGTCTCTACCAACAGATTCAATTTTAACTAGGTTTTCCCAAGAATATTTTTGTTTGTTTTTCTTAATTTTCTCGTTGGTTGATTCAATCCACCAGTTAACGTTTTCAATATCTTGTCTTTTAAGTTCAGCATCAATTAATATTTGTTTTAATAAAGGTTCTGTTTCGCACAAAGCGCAAATTATATCTCCCTCTCTAATAACATTATCGTTTCTTTTTAAAGCAGAGATACCTGCTTCCTTAATTGTGGTCTCAAGATCATTTTCTCCTCCGCCATTCATTATTTTCTGTAATTCTGTTTTTAATGTTTTAAAGTCAATTAAGAATCTAGAGAAAATAAAGACTATTTTGGGATTTTTTTCATCAAGAAAACTGTGAAGAATAATGCTTAAGCTTGGATTTCTGTTTTTTCTTAATGCTTTAGCAATATATTTAGTAGTATTAAAATTTAGAAAAGGTCCGAGGTTTTGAGAATTTTCAACTGCCAATTTCAATGATTCTTTAGAAAAGGAATGTTTAGCATCTTCAAAAAAAGATCTTAAAGCTTGAAACCCTAAAAACAAAGCTAAAGAAATCATTCCTAATCCAATAGAATTCTGCATTAGATTTAAATCAAAGAAATAGCCCCAAGCAATTAAACCAATACAGATAATAACAAAAATACGGCTTAGCCATTCTAAATATTTAATGAAATTAAAAAACTTTTCGCTTTGTAGTAATTGATACTGGTTTGTATTTAATAAATTAAACATATTGCAAGGATTTGATTAAAAGAAATACTATGATTATGGGCAGAGCTAACCAGAATAATAGATAAGTAATTCCTATTGTTAGAATAATTAATTCGTAAATTAAGAAAAAAGCAATTAAAACAATTCTAACCATTACTCCAATAACAATAGAAATTGCATTGCCAAAGAAGGTCTCAAGATAGACTTGTAGATCAAATCCCCTACCTGTTTCCCAAGTAATACCTTTCCAGGGCGCGAAAAAAGATACAAGAATTTGTTTTAACGAAAAAAAATATAAGCCAAAATTAAAAAGGTTTTTAATGTTTTGAATAATTTCCTTTGGCTTGTCAATAAAGTGCCATTTGAAATATTTTGAAGCTAAATCCATTGAAATAATTATACTCATTCTTTTTAAAACTGTAAAGTCTTGACAATAAAAATTACATAATTATAATGATAGCATATAAATTAAAAGGTCGATCTCTCTTATATCAAATTAAGAGATAAACCTATCATTCTTTTAAATAAAGAATAGAATATAAAATAAATAATTTTTTTAACATGACATTAGACGAAAATATTAAATTAGAAATGGATGACGAATGGGAATCAGAAGATCCTGAAGAAGATGATTTAGAGGAAACAGAAGAAGACGAAGAGATGGACGATGATGTAGATGATGATGACGATGACGACATGAACGAAGAAGAGTAAGACACACAACCCTGCCCTGCTGCAGGGTTGTATTTTCAAAATAATAATAAATAATAAATAAATGGAAAACAAATTTTTATCCAGTGTCGGTTTTTGGAAGATATTAGTTTTGATTTTATTTATTGCTTGTGTTGCTTTGGGGGTTATGGTTTATCAAGAACAGATAAAACAACCAGTTAACGGCAATAACAACAATAATAATAATAATCAAAACAATACTCAAGACATAGGCGCTAATGCAGCAGCTGAAAAAGCAATGAAATACATTAATCAATATTTGATTAGTGGTGCGGGCACTTTTAAGAGTGTTGAAGAACAGAAGTTAACATATTATAAGTTTTTCTTTGAATACAATGGTCAAGAATGGAGTTCTTATGTTTCTGCTGATGGCAAAAACATTATTCCTAGCGCTTCTTACGACATCCCAGAACTTGTTGATCAACAGACAAAGGTAGTGGATGGAAACTTTAATGAAGTTGTTAATGGCGAAGTATGTAAAGAAAACGACAAACCAATAGTATACTTCTTTGGTTCTTCTACTTGTCCTCATTGTGAATGGGAAAAGCCAATAGTTCAAGAAGTAGTAGCTAAATTTGGAGATACTATTTCTTATCATGAAAATATTGACTCTCAGAACGATAAAGATATTTTCAACAAATACAGTACAGGAGGAGTTCCTACAATAGTTATTGGTTGTAAGTATTATAGGGTTGGTTCAGGAGAAGCTGCAGGAGCAGATTCAGAGAAACAAAACCTAACAAAGTTTATCTGTGACATTACAGGAAACCAAGCAGATGCTTGTAAATAAGAAAACAAAGGCCCCTGAAAAGGGGTTTTTGATTTGACAAAAAAATAGAAATCAGTTAGTTTCTAAATAGTTCTTCATGTTTCTCAATGGCTCACTTTAAGAGCATAAAAGTGCTTTTCAAGTGGGTCATTGAGATGGATATTTGCCACCTTGCCCTCTCAGTGGCCCCAACCCATTAGGACTGAGGAAAGTTTTCACCATTTCAACCTCCTGAATTATGCGAGAAGGATCCGTTGTTTCAACAGAAACCCCCAAACCCCTCCTCAGTCCTATTCTTATTATTCAATTAAAAAACCCCGTGTTACCACGAGGTTTTCTATTATTTTAGTTCTACTTGTGCTCCTGCTTCGTTGAATTTCTTTTTCATTTCTTCTGCTTCTTCTTTCTTGACTCCTTCTTTGACTACTTGAGGACCAGTAGCAGCAGCATCAACTAAATCTTTAGCTTCTTTTAATCCTTTTGCAGTTGTATCTCTAACAACCTTAATAACATCAATTTTCTTTTCACCAACAGATGTTAAAACAACATTGTATTCGCTCTTAGCTTCTGCTTGTGCTTCCCCTCCTGCTGGAGCAGCAGCTGCAGCAACTACTTGAGGAGCAGCAGATACGCCGAACTTCTTTTCTAATATTTTTACTAATTCAGCTAGATCTAAAACAGACATTTTTTCTATTTCATCAACTAGCTTTTTGAATTTTTCAGGAACGTCTACGATTTCTTTTTCTTCTGCCATATTTTTATATTTTAATTTATTATTTTTTAATTTGAGAAAGGACAAATACTAGTTTTCTCAAGTTTCCTCCTAAAACTCCAACAAAGTTTGAAGTAGGAGCGTTTAATGTCCCTAATAAATTGCCTATCAATTGCTCTTTACCTGGCAATTCAGCTATCCTAGTCATGTCATCTGCTCCATAGAACCTATTCTCAATATATCCGCCAACGATTTTAGCATTCGGGTTGACTTTGGAAAATTGATTAACTAATTTGGCTCCAGATATTTCATCTTCATAACCAAACACTAATCCTATTTCCCCTGTCATTTCTTTGGCATTAATATCAAGTTTTTTGTTCTTAAAAGCAATACTCATTAAGGTTTTTTTAGCTACCCTTAATTCATTTTTAGCTTTTCTAAGATTATTTCTTAGGGCAGACAAGTCTTTTACTTTTACTCCAGCAAAATCCATAAAAACAATTGATTTCTGTTTTTCAATTTTGCTTTCTATGTCTTTAACTATACTTTCTTTTTTTTCTTTTGTTAGTGCCATATGTTTAATAAAAAAAGACCTGATTATGCCACAGATCCTCGACCAAAGATAAAACATCTATCCTCGGCAGGTCTTACTAATTGCCTGCTTTCTGTGGATTACTGCTTTATTATATCCATTTCATTTAATTTGTCAATAATGGCTTTGCTAAATTCATTAATTGCTTCAGGACCATTGCCAGTAATGATATTATTATCGCAGACAACAAATTTATCTTTGAAAATAGCATTATTATCCTTTAATATCTTAATTGCTGATTTATCCATATTCGAAGACCAAACTGTGGCATTTTTGCCTTTTAATATGCCAGCTCTGGATAATATTACAGGAGCAATGCAAATTGCAGCAATTAATTTATTTTTATTCGAGAATTCCTTTATTATCCTATACGACGCTTCGTTATCTAGAAAATCAATTGCACCCGAACCTCCAGCAAAAACGATAGCATCAAATTCATTAATATCAATGTTGTCTATTGTTCCATCGATGATTGCCTCACCTCCAAACCTTCCTATGGCAATCCCCTTTTCATTACTAAAAGTTTTAACTTTAAAACCATTATTTTCTAATAATTCTTTAGTTTCAAAGTATTCCTCATCCCTGAAATCCTTAAAAGAAATAATAAAAGCAATTTTTTTCATTAGGTTTATTATATAATAATAAAATAAAAAAGGAAACCTTTACATAACAGGCTTCCATCTTTTACGCTTGATAATCGTGATTTTTGGTATCTCACCTCCTTTCTTTGCATTAATGCAATGGCATAATATGCATTTTAGTGTTTTTATGTGAGCTGTACTGAGATCTTCTGTCTCAACTTTAATCATTTCCTTTTTTATGAAACGATTAATAATCTCTATCAACTGTTCTTTTGGAACATTGTTGTCAAAGCAATATGTTGCATCTTCATAAAGCTTTTTTCTTTCCATAAATTCTTCAAGTTTTTTTTCACACGGAAAACCATAATCAATCATTAAGCACCTCTTTTTAAAGATACTACTTTATTATACTATGATTAATATTTTTTTGTGAATATTGACAAAAAATAATATTTTTGTTATTAAAATAAAGGTTCACTATGCCTTTAATAAAAAACGGAAACAGCAAAAGACAATTAGAAATTGCGATTAAAAAGACATTTACAATGGGTCCAGCTATTCCGACTCGATCTCAGGAAAGAGAACAAAAAAGGCCAGCAGCTCTAGAAGAGTTATCAAACGTTTATGATGCTATGCACCGAACGAGAAAAAGATAACTCTTTTTTTATTGATCCATTAAAAATACAGCAGCAGCAATAACGGTTGTCCAAAGACCGTTTTTGTTTCCTTCTGCTGATTGGCAAGTATGAGTAGTCTTAATTATTTTTCCAGAAGTAATGTATTCTTGTTTTCTTTCGTTCCAAGCTTTTTCTGAATCAAATTCAATTCCTAAAGTTGTGGCAAGCATAGTGGCAGCTAAATCTTCTGCATAGTCTCCTGATATATCTGCTTTTTCTCCAAAAGAATGATGTTCTGATAAATATCCATAAGTGCTTCTATCATTAGGTATAGCCAGACCAATTGAAGCAGATATAAGCCTGTTTGGCTCATTTGTTTCGTTTCTAGCCATAACACAGAAAGTTATTTGTCCTGGATTTAATTGATTAACCCCTTTTGATTTAGGAATAATCTCACAATTAGGAGGCAAAATACTTGAAACATAAACTAGGTTTTGATTTTCTATTCCAGCATCTCTTAAAGCTAGCTCAAAAGAAGCTAATTTGTCTCTGTGAACCCCAACTCCTTTTACGAAGAATATTTTTTTAGGAATCATTTTTTTAAACAATTTTATTGTAATAATAAATATTATATTCCTTTTTCAATTTTTTGCAATAAAAAAACAAGAAAAGATTTCTTGGTTCGAATTATGAAGTGAGGAGTGAGATATTTTTTATCTCCTCCATGGGAAGTGATTATCTAGGATATTTTAAATATCCCTTTTTTCCGTCAAGCAATACTTTGATTGTATCAAAAAGCGACTTCATTTAATCCACCTCCATAATTGAAGCTTTTGGCTTCGATTAATTTTATATCATACATATATTTTTTTTGCAAGAGGAAATAAAAAAGGATTGAAGTTATCTCCCCTATGTTTCGTTAATTTTTTAAAAGAGCAATATGTTTATTTGAAAACAATTTGATTATCAATAAGAAAAGCTTTGTTGCCGTTTTTAATGAGAACCGGCCTACCGTTTTTATAATGCAATTCTCCGCAAACAATACAAGGATACGCTTGCTTGTACTCGGTGTTCCATCCACTGGAACTTACTGGTAACGATACAACTCCTGTTTTGTTAATCCTGCCATTACAGCCTTTTCTTTTGCAAATCATTTTAAAGCCTCCTCTTGGGGATAGTATCTTTATATAATTATATTTAACTGTATGTCAATATATAAAAAAACAGAATCTATGATTCTGAACTTCTTGATTCTTTAAATTCTCGAATAATTCTTTGAAGATTTTCTTCTTTTGTTTCCAGTAAATACTTGCCTGGACTATCCCCTTCTTTGCAGAAAGTGATCATTGGTCTTTTGCCTGTCCATTTAAAGAGTTCATAATAGAACACTTCATCCAAGATAACGTCATACTTTTCCGCGGTTTTCCCTAAGTACCTTTTGAGAAGGAAAAATTTCAATTTGCCTTTAAAACTAGACGTTTCTGGAATGCTTCTCGAGAATGATTCGCTTTTAAAGAGCATGTTTATAATATAGAAGAAAATAGGTGTTTTGTCAAATATGAATTAAGTTATTATACAACTTAAGAGCTAACCTCTTGACTAATTTTATTCTTTATCTCTTCTAATCTTAGTTTAGATAAAGGCATTAATATTATTATAGAAATAAAGATTGTTAAAATAGAAATATAGTAAAGATTATTAATGTTTTCTTGGAAAATACTAGAAACAAATAAGGTAATAACAACTGCTATGTTCTGCACAATCCAGAATAATGCAGAAACTGGTTCTAAGTTCTCTTTAGTGGTGACATCTCCAATTAAAGCATATGTTGTTGGTCTCATGATTGCTGAGTTAAAAGCTAATAGAAGTATTCCTAAAACGAAAAGCATTTTTATTGTTAGAAAAAATAAACCAAAAATCATTAATGAATAAGAGAAAACCACCATTATTTTTCTTCCTTTTACGTCTGATAATTTACCTAACGAATAAGAGAGAAGAATGGGCAGGGCATAAAAAAGAAAAGAAAGCGGTCCAACAAAAGACGCACCCAATAATTCTTTTATTTGAATCGGAATTATTCCGATTACAAATCCATAGCTTAAATTAGCAACTAGCCATATGCTAGATATTCTCCAAACAGTTTTACTTGCTACGGATTTTTTTATTAATTTAAACTGATTCTTATTATCTCCTCCTTTTATATCCTCAAGAGTTAAAATAAAAAGGGTTCCAATAATTGGAAAAAGAGAAAAGAATAAAAAAGGAA
>JAGOOU010000020.1 GCA_017992335.1 Candidatus Parcubacteria bacterium
TTAATTCTTTAACTGCTTCTTTCGGCTTTTTATTCTCATAAATCATTTGATAAACTCTTTCTACAAGTGGCATATCTACTTTGTATTTCTTGCTTAATTGATAAACTGCTTCAGAAGTAGTCACACCTTCAATAACTCCATCTGTTGTTTTAAGTATCGTATCTAAAGACTCTCCCCTAGCAATTCTCTCTCCAAAAGTCCTATTCCTGCTTTCAGGGCTGATACAAGTAGTTGATAAGTCTCCTAAGCCAGCAATACCTGAAAACGTTTTTCTTTTAGCTCCTAATTTCTGTCCCAATCTCTGAATTTCAACAATTCCCCTAGTTAAAATAGCTGCTTTAGTGTTAGCTCCAAATCCAAGACCATCAGATATACCAGCTACTACTGCAATAATATTCTTTAGTGGACCACTAATTTCAACTCCCACAACATCGTTACTGGTATATACTCTAAAATAGTCATTAGAAAACATTTCCTGCATTTTTTTTGCTATTTTCTTATCTTTTGAAGCAGCAACAACTATTGCTGGCATTTTCTTGGCTACCTCAATAGCAATTGTTGGACCAGATAAAACAGCCACCTGAACGTTTCCCAATTCATCTTTTAATACTTCTGTCATTCTTTTTAATGTTTTTTGTTCTAAACCCTTAGCAACATTAACAAACACCTTGCCTCTCAAGGAAATATTGGTTTGCTTGACTTTTTTAGCCACTTCTCTAAAAAACTTAGAAGGAATAGCGAAAATAATCCAATCTGATTTTTCAATTGCCTTATTTAAATCTTTTTCAAAAATAATGTTTTTAGGAATTTTAATTCCTGCTAAATATTTTTTATTTTCTCTTTTTTTGTCTATTTCTCTTAAATGCTCTGGAAAAGCGCTCCAAACGCTAACATTATGACCATTTTCTGAAAGAAGAATAGCCAGGGTTGTTCCCCAAGCTCCATCTCCTAAAATTATGATATTTTGTTTTTTCATTTATTTGCTAAATTATTTTTTAATTCAATTAACCTTTTATTAAATTCTTTTAATCCAATTTGATTATTTTTAAATAAAGAGTTAATGCCCGTATAATAATTATTTTCAATCTCAGAATTAGACATAGCCTGATTATATATCCTGATATCGTCTATCAAACCATTAAGTTCAGATGTTGCGATAAAAGTAGTTCCTGATACCGTTAGCATTGTTCCTGTTGCAGTTCCGTCTGTTGCTGCTTTTATTCCATTTACATAAACCTTAAGACTTTTATCAGAATCATTATATAAGCCAACCACATTATACCAATTATTAATAGAGATTATGTCTGCATATGTCGCTGAATAACTTGTGCCAACACTATTTTTCATTTGTAATGTTGCTCCTGAATTGTATAGGGCAAGCAGATAAGCTCCATTAGCAGCCCATCCCGTATGCACTAAATGTTGCCAACTATCAACATTGTACACCTTAACCCAAATAGAAATTGTCATTTTTTTGTCTGTTAAACTTGAAATGCTTCCGGTTCCACAATCTATATAATCATCTACTCCATCAAATTTCAAACATGTTCCTGATATACAATTGTTGCTACTCATCCAACCCGAACCATGAGTATCTCCATATCCAGCAGAAGTATCTGCAAAATTAATTAATGTTCCTATATTGCTTAGCCAAGAGTCGTTGGCAGATGTTCCCGATGTTTCATCTAATTTCCACTGAGACACTCTTCCTAACAACAAAGAGCTATCCATTGAATCAAGGAAAGCATTAGCTTTAGCAATCTTGGCAGAACCAGTAATTGAACTCATTCCAACAAGAATAAAAGCAGAGAGGATTCCTACTACAACGATTACTACTAATATTTCTATTAAAGTAAAACTCTTATTTCTCATAAACGTATTATACCCTATTAAAACAAAATTATCTACTAAAACTTTCTATGAGCACAGATATCCTTAAAATCACAGTGATTGCATTGCCAGCCAGGAGTGGGCTTAAAATTGCTTCTTTTTATTCTAGCGATTGCTTCTTTTAATTCTTGTTCTACTTTTTCCATTTCTCCTTCTTTAAAAGAAAAAGACAAACAAGATCCATTTTCTAGATAACAATAAGTTAATTTTTCTGCCTTTAAATTAAACACTTTTTCTATGGCTAAAGAATATATTAATAATTGTAACTTTTCTTCTTTACTTAATGTTTTCTTGGGCGAACCTGTTTTGTAATCAATGATTTCCACTGTCTCAGGAGAAACATTATCAATTCTATCTATTGCTCCAATAAAATAATCTCCATTAAGTTTTAAACCAAAAGATTTTTCCAAAGCTGGCTCATCATTAATAAAAGTTAGGTTAAGATTGTTTTCTTTAAAATTATCATAAAATATTTTTAAAGATTTTTTTCCTTTTTCATAGAATTCTTGCCTTGCTTTTTCTGATTCATACCAATCATCAGACCATTCTTTGTTGTATATATCAAGTAATTCATCAAACGATGGCATGTGGTTTTCTTTCTTTGTTTTTGAACTCTCTCCAAAAAGGCCCTTTTGTTCAATCTCTCTATCTTTAACTGCTAAAGAAATAAATTTATGCAAAGTACTATGCATTGTCTTGCCAAAAGTAAAAATCGGCTTGCCTCGAGCAGGAATCTTTAAAATGTGTGAAAATTTGTATTGCAAGGGACAATTCTTAAAAGCGGTTATCTGAGAAAAAGAAAAATGATCAGGTAAAAAATTCTTAATCATCTTTCCATTTGTATTGGTTTCATTTGATTCTAATTTAAAACCATTGTTCATTGATTTTCTAAAACAAAAAGAAGATCCTTTAGAAAAATTCTTGTTATTTAAAGTTTCTTTATCGATTAAATTAGCTTCTATTAAAAATGGGGATGGTTTTTTTAATTCTTTACCTCCATAATCAAGGCCCCAGGTTAAGAATAATCCTTTTTTAGCTCTAGTTAAAGCAACATAGAATAAACGTCTTTCTTCTTGAATATGAAAATCTCCTTGAGGCAATATCTCTTTAATAAGGTCTTCTGGGATTTCAATTAAAGACCTTTTTTCATCACTGGGAAACTTTCTTCTGACTAAATTAACAACAAAAACATATTTAAACTCAAGTCCTTTAGCAGAATGAACTGTCATTATTTTAACTGCCTCAAATCTATCGTCTAGGCTTGTCTTGAGTGAACCCTCTTCTCCAGCATCAAGCTCCATTTGTATTTGCTCTATAAAAGAAATTAATCGAGAATCGTTTTGGGATTGTTCAAACTCTCTTGCTTTTTCATAAAATTGATAAATTATCTCCCATTTTTTAAGGGTTTCTTCATCTGCTTTATCTAAATGTTTTGCATAATTTAAATCATTGATTACTTGCACAAAAACCTCTCCTACTGTTTTTTCTTTTGACAATTCATAGTGTTTTTTAAGTAATTCTCTTAATTTAGTAATTTTTTCTCTTGCTTCAGCAGTAAATTTATTCATCAAAAAAGGACTTTCAATTGCTTCCCACAAATGAATTCCTTTTTTATCCGCAAAATGAGTAATTAAAGAAACTTCTTCTTGGGCTAAATTAAAAGGTGCCATTCTTAAAATCCTGTAAAAACTCATTGAATCGTAAAGATTAATAATTACTTTAAAATATGAAATTAAATCTAGAATTACTGGATTGGTATATAATCCCTTGGAAGAAAAAAACTGAAAAGGGATACCTGCTCTTTCTAGCCCTCGACTAAAATTATTGGCTGATTCGTTTGTCCTGCAAAGAATTGCAAAATCTGAAAACTTGGCATCTTTATCAATTTCTCTTATTTCCCATATTTTATTAACTACTCCTATTATTTCTTCGTCTCCAGACTCAAAGCAAAGAAGTTCTATCATCCCTGGATCTTTGTCGTTGCTTTTAAGCTTTTTATTAATCTTAACAAAATCCTTAAGATTTATTCCTCTTTTTTTGGCTTTTTCTTTTAGTTCTTTGATTTCATTTAATTGATATTCTAAACGATTAGGATTATTATGCTGAATAAAATTATATGCTAAATCAAGAATATTCTGGGACGACCTATAATTCTCAATTAATACAACTTCCTTAGCTTCGGGATAATCTTTTTTAAATCTTAAAACATTATTAAAAGAGGTTCCGCAAAAAGAAAAAATACTCTGATCATCATCTAATAAAACATTAATATTATTCTTAGGATATGCTAATTTTTGCATTAATTCATATTGAACCCAATTAGTATCTTGGAACTCATCAATTAAAATATATTTAAATTGATTTCTGAATTTTTCTAAAACATCCTTTCTTTTATTAAAAAGCTTTATGGTATAATTAATTAAATCACCAAAATCAAGAGCACTATTATCAAGCAATAATTTTTGATAAAGATGATAAGCATCAGCAATTTCTTTTAATCTTTCATTATCCTCGATATCATTTAAGTCTTTCTTAAGAGAGTCAATATATTCTAAATAATCCTCTGGATAAATTCCTTCGTTTTTACATTCTGAAAAATGGTTAAGGAGGGCGTGAATAAATTTAGTGGGATTACCCATTGGACGATAATGTTTTAAAAAATGAAACTTATCAAAATTTTTTTTAACTAAAATCCAAGCAGCACTCTTATCTAAAAGTTTATAATTAGTAGGTAGCCCGATTAAAAGTCCGTAATTTTTTAAAACTCTGTCGCAAAAAGAATGGAAAGTTGAAATCCAAAAATTATAGTATTCAAAATCAAGAGCTTTTTCTACTCTTTCTTCCATTTCTGCAGCTGCTTTTTCAGTAAAAGTAGTGGCCAGTATTTCTTCTGGCTTAACTCCCTTTTCTTTGATTAAATAAGCTATTCTTTTTGTTAAAACAGTGGTTTTTCCAGTTCCAGCACCAGCAACAACTAAAAGTGGCCCCTGTCCGAAGGTCACTGCTTGTTTCTGCTCTTTATTTAAATTAGACAAATCCATACAGAACAATTATATTCCAAAAAATCAATAAAAGCAAAGAAAAATTATTCTTATCTTTTTTTGATTTCTTCTAAAAGCCTGTCGTGAAATTCATCTAATAAATAAGGGTCATCTATCTCTTTAACAATTTTAATTGCTTTTTCTATTCCTTCTTTAAAAGCAATTTCAATAAGTTCCTCTATCTTTGTATTTTCTTGGTCCATATTATTTTATTGATTCAATTATCTCATGTTGAAAATCTAAAAACTCTCTTTTAAGAACATTTTCGAAATTAGGAATTTTGTGCGTTAATATTTCTCCAGCTTCAAATTCCGCTCCACTTTCTATTAACTTAGTTATTTTTATTACATCTTCTTCGGTCATCATTGCTAAAATCCTCAAAATAATTCTATCGTACACAACCTCGCTCATTTCGTCTATCAATTCTTCTTGTTTTTCTTCAGATAGATAATCCAGATTCAATTCTTCAATTAAGTCTTTACATTGAATTATTACATTTTGTTTTGTAATCATATGATTATCTTATTAGTTATTTTATTTTTTCTATGTAATTATTAATTATCTTTTCTTCAACTGCTGATTTTTCGTTATCCTTTTTAGTTCCAAAATATCGATTGAAAATACTTGGATCCCTATAAACCTCCTTAATTTCGTTTTCTACTTTTTCTTGTTTTACTTCTTTTTTCTCTACATGAAATCCAGCTATTCTTTTAATTTCAAAAAACAAATTTTGTTCAGGGACAGTTAATTTATCAAACTTATTTTTTTGATCTTCTCTTCTTTTTAAAATCTTAATCTCTACCAAACTCAAAGCTATTTCTTCTTTAGACAAACCGCTTAGCTGAAGATCGTGTAGTATTTCTTGATATTCTTGATAAAGAATATTGTATTCTTTCTCAAGATTCCTAGCTCTAGTCGTATCTTTTTTCTTAATGCCTAGTTTTTCTAATAATGTTTCTGGTTGATATGACGCATCCTCTCCAAGCTTTCTTGCTCTATCTTTTAAATTAATCATTCTTTCTATTTTTTCTTTATTAGGATTTAATATAATCTCTTTTTCCATTTGTTTATTCGTTGCTTAATAATTCTTCTTCTATGTTTAAAACTTTTTCTTCTAAAGACTTTTTCTCTTTTTCTTTTATTTTTGCTAATCCAGGATCCTTGGGAAAACGATAAAGAACTCCAAAACTCTCAACATTTATCGTTTCCGGCTCTCTTAATTTTTCTTTAATGTTTCTTCTCTCTGTATTTTTTCTAATAAAAGGTTTTTCTTTTTTAATAAATACTTTTTCCTCTTCTTCCTTAACTGGCTCAGGTTCTTTTTTTACAATAACTTCTTCTTTTTTAATCTCTTCAACAACAACTTTGGGTTCTTCTTTTTTTACAATAACTTCTTGTTTTTTAATCGGTTTTTCCTCTTTTTTGATAAACACCTTGGGTTCTTCTTTTTTAGGTTCTGGCATTTGAATCTTAGTATTTCTTAATTCAAACTCTTTGCCAGAAAAATCTTCTATCTTATTATTTTCAAATAAATAACTTATTGATTTTAATTCTCTTAATTTTTTATCATTCAAAGCTATCTTAAATAAAGATATTCCTGAATTTTTATCTCTTTGATTTATTTCAAAAAGTAAAAAGTCAGAACGAAATCCCGAAACAAGCATATTGGTGATTCCAGTAAGGGGAACTTTTATAGGGGTTCCTATTAAAGCCATGCCAACCAAAGCTCTTGACTTCTTTTCTCTTCCTATGTTTCTTAATATTGAATACAGATTTTTTTTAGAAACTGTTTTATCTTTTAGCTCTTCTTCGTTTTCTCTTACTAAATTTTTTAAAAAATACTCTATTTTTCTTGTTCTTCCTCCTTCTATATATTCTATAACGTCTTCGTTTGAATAACCAGTTTTTCCTCTGATTTTAGCTAGCAAGCTTGAATACTCATCTCCTGTTTTCTTTATTTCCTCATCAATATTGTTATTTTTCTTCTTTAAATGTAAAACATAAACTAATCCTTGTTGTTCTCTCTTTTCTCTCAAAAGCCTAGCTAACCTATCTTTAATCATTAAATATCTATCTATTTCGTTTTGAGAAATAGGTTCCCCAAAAAAAGGATCTCTTAATTTAATCTTATCTCTCTCTCTGAATTCTTCTTTGAACTCTAAAAACTGGTCTTCACCCTTCATTTTCTTAACTATCTCGTCTATATTTTCTAAATCATCACTCATATCTGATTATTATACTTTATCTTTTGTTTTAAAACAATTATTCTTTGGTTAATTTCTTCGTCAACCAATTCCCTGTCTCTTCCAAAAGTTAAAGAATAATATTCTTTAATGTCCCAGCTTCTTTCCTTGTTCCCTTTAGTAGGAGGATAAGTTTTAACATTGAATGGCTTTGTAGTTTGTCCTTCAATTATGGGACGGATATAGAAATTAAAATTATCAATACTTATTAAGTCAGTCATTGAAAAGACTGGTTCAAATTCTTTTTTCACGAATTCTGCATCTTCTGTACCTATTCTAAAAGAAATAATCGTTCCAACATTGCCAAAAACACTTTCTCTTATTTGAGGAATCAATTGTCCGATATATTGATGAGAAACAGTTAAACAGAGGCGGTATTTTCTTGCTTCAGATAAAATAGTAGAGATACTTTCAGTTGCAAAATTATGAAACTCGTCAATGTATAAATAGAAATCATTTCTTTGAGACTCCTCTATTTCTACTCTTGAAAAAGCAGCTAAAGCTAATTTACTTGTGATAATTAATCCCAAAAGGGCGCTATTCTTTTCCCCTATCCTTCCCTTACTTAAATTAACAAGGAATATTTTCTTTTGATCAAGTATTTCTCTAAAATTAAAAGTGCTGCTAACTTGACCCAAAATGGGCCTTAAAAAGTCATTTTGAATAAACGTATCAAACTTAGAGGTAATATATGGTCCCATGTTTTTAAGAGCTGCTTCTCCCCCTGCTTTTTCTGCTTGTTCAATCCAAAATTCTTTTACCAAAGTATTCCTACATTTTGAAAGCAAATATTTTCTAAAATTATCATCTGTAAAAACCTTGGGTACTTCTAATAGAGTATAAACTTCAGAAGGGTCATCCATTAAAAGCATTAGGGCATTACGCGTATATTGTTCAAAGATTGGACCACCTGTTTGCTTTAAATCATAAAGTTTATCAAAAATCCCGATTAATTCATTAATGATAAATGTTTTTTGCTCTGGAAAACGATGATCATATTCAAGCATATTAAGACCAACTGATCTTTTTTCGCTAGCTGGATCAAAAATTACAACATCTTCAATCCTTTCATCTGGAATCTTTCCTAAAATATCTTCAATTAAGTCGCCATGCGGATCTAAAACCCCCACTCCTTCCCTACTTAGAATATCTTGTTCAATTAAATTAGATAGGAAGGCAGATTTTCCTGTTCCAGTTTGACCGATAACATAAACGTGTCTTCTTCTGTCTTCTTTTTTTATTCTTATTTCTTTTTTCTCTTCTCTATATTGATTATATCCTAGAAGAATTCCTTCTCTTGGAATATTGGCTGGAGGAGGAGAAGTTCTTGATTTTAATCCTTTAATGTTGGGAGTTTTTAAAAACGGCGTTGGAAAATGAAAAATACTAGTTAATTCTTCGCTATTTAAAATTATATTCTGTTTATTGTTAAATAAACGAAAACTGTAATCATAAAGAAACCTTCTTAATGCCGACTTATTTATTTTAACTATTGAGAAGCTGTTAAGTTTTTCCGAAGAAAATTGATCAAAAGCATTTACGATTTGAGAAAACACATCATTGCTTTTAGCTTTATCTTTAATAGAAACAACCACTCTTATATTCACGTCAAAGCTTTCATTGTTTATTTTTTCTTGAAGAGATTTTATTAATTCTTCATCTCTTTTAATTATTTTCTCTGGTTCTTTTTTCTCTGGAGATTTAAAAACATTAAATCCGCTAGTCTCCATTAATGCTGACGTTAGAGTCTTACCATTATTAACCTCGTCAATAATTGAATTAGCTCTTATTCTCCAAGATGGCGAAGAGTTTCTTAAAATGATTTGAACCACTGCTTCTTCTCTTTCTTCAAGCTTGGTTAAAACATTAGTTATAATTGACAAAGAATCTGTTTCTAAATACTTGTAGGTTTTTATTGGTAAAAACAATG
>JAGOOU010000021.1 GCA_017992335.1 Candidatus Parcubacteria bacterium
TAAATGATTTTGATGTAATTATTAGGACACCTGGAATTGCTTTAAAGAAAATAAAAACTAAGGCAATTATAACCAGTCAAACGGAATTATTCTTAGAAAACTATAAAGGATTGGTTATTGGAATAACGGGAACCAAAGGTAAAAGCACTACATCAGCTTTGATTCATCATATTTTGAAAAAGAATAAATTAAATTCGTATTTAGTGGGCAACATTGAAAATCCTGCTTTGCCTTATTTGAATAAAAAAAATGCAATTATTGTATATGAAATGTCTTGTCATCAGTTGGATGGATTAAACATTAGCCCTAAAATCGCAGTATTCTTAAATATCTATAAAGAGCATTTAGATTATTATTCAAGCTTTAAATCATATTTTAATGCTAAAGCAAACATTGCTCTTCATCAAAAAAAAGGAGATAAATTCATATTCAATCCTAAATTTAAGTGGATTGATAATTTAAAGACAAGATCTAAAAAGATCGCCATTTCTAATTACGATAAATTATTTAAAGAAAATCCATGGCTTTTAGATATTACTCATAAGGATAATTTAATTGCTGTTTTTAGGGTTGGAGAATTATTTTTAGGAATAAATCAAATATTAAAAGCCTTGAAAAGCTTTAAAAAATTACCTCATAGGTTAGAACATTTTGGAGATTATCAGGGAATTGATTTTTATGATGATTCTATTTCAACAATTCCAGAATCAACAATCTATGCTTTAGATAAATTAGGAGAAAACGTAGAGACCCTGATTGTAGGAGGACTGGATAGAGGAATTGATTTTAAGAAATTAAGCCAAAGAATTAATAAAAGCAAAATCAAAACATTAATTCTTTTCCCTGAATCAGGAGAGAAAATACGCAAAGGAATAAAAAGAAAGATTAATTATTATCCTGTTTCTTCTATTAAAGACGCTGTTAATATTTGTTTTGAAAAAACTAATCAAAACAAGATATGTCTTTTGTCTCCTGCTTCTCCTAGTTATAATATGTTTAAAAATTTTAAAGAAAGGGGAGATCTATTTAAAAAATACGTAAGAGAGTATGAAGAATAAACCCAATCCATCTTTAGCTATTGTTATTGCTTTATTAGTCATAATAGGCATTTTAGCTTTAACAACAGTCACTGTTCCAGCATCATTAAAAATCAATAAAGATGCTAGTTATTACTTATTTCATCAATTGCTTTATGGTTTTTTGCCAGGAATTATTTTAGGGCTTTTCATTTATTTCAAAATTTCTTTAAATCTATTGAAAAAAGTAGCTTTTCCCTTATTTCTAATTTCTTATTTCCTAATGTTCTTAGTTCTGATTCCAGGAGTCGGAAGAGCTGAGCTGGGTGCAGCTAGATGGTTAGACGTGGGCCCATTTAGTTTTCAACCATCAGAGCTTTTAAAAATATCCACTATATTATATCTATCTGCTTTATTAAGCTCATTAAAACAAAGGAATCTTTTTACTACTTTTTTGTTTTTTGTTGGATTAATTTTTCTAGCTCTAATTGTTCAGAAGAATTTAAGTACTTTGATTATCATATCTTGTATTTCTTTTGTTATTTTCTTTTGCGCTAAAACTTCAATTAAACACAATGCTATACTTTGGGGTTTAAGTCTTTTGGGTTTTTTGACGATGATTCTACTTACTCCTTTTAGAATGCAGAGATTGATGACTTATTTAAATCCCAATGAAGATGTTTTAGGAGCAGGATATCAAACTCAGCAGTCATTGATTTCAATTGGTTCTGGAGGATTATTTGGTGCTGGATTGGGCTTTAGTGCTCAAAAATATGGATTCGTGCCTCAAGCAATGTCTGATTGCATATTTGCTGTTTTTGCAGAGGAAACTGGATTTTTTGGAGCCTTTTTCCTTATCGCTTTGTTTCTGTCTTTTACATATATTTGTTTTTCTTTATATAAAAAAGAGTCTGACATGTTTTCTAAATTAATAATTATTGGTGTTGGCTCTTGGTTTTCGATCCAAGCGTTTATGAATATTGGAGCCATGATAAACATTGTTCCTTTGAGTGGAACACCTTTGCCATTTCTAAGTTATGGCGGATCGCATATAATTGTTGAATTAATTGCTTGTGCAATACTTTTAAAAGCTTCATCAAGACAATCCCACTTGTTAAAAACCTAAAAAAATACTATATTTATAATATATGAAAATTATATTCACAGGCGGAGGAACAGGCGGTCATATTTTTCCTATTATTGCAGTTTCTAGAGCCATCAAAAGAATCGGACCTTCTCGCGGTTTAGATTTTATGTATCTTGGACCAGAAGACAATTTTTCTAAATCAGCCCTTGAAAAAGAAGGCATTTATCCTCAATATATTTTGTCAGGAAAAATTAGAAGGTATTTTTCAATACCAGCTTTTTTTGAGAATATTGTTGATGTTCTATTCAAAATTCCTTTAGGCATAATTCAAGCATTTTATACTATTGTTAAGAATCCTGCTGTTTTGGTTTTTAGTAAAGGAGGTTATGGGTCTGTACCAACAGTTATTGCTGCCTGGTTTTTGGGTATTCCCATATTCCTTCATGAATCTGACATTTCTCCAGGATTGTCTAATAAGATTTTAAGCAAATTTAGCAAGCAAATATTTGTTTCTTTTCCAGTTAAAGAAACAGAATATTTTCCTGTAGATAAAATGATCAAAGTAGGCAATCCGACTAGAGACAGTCTTTTATGGGGAGACAAAGAAAAAGCAAAGAAGATATTTAATCTTAAGGCTCAGAAACCCGTAATATTAGTTTTAGGAGGGTCTCAAGGAAGCCAGAGAATCAATGACTTAATTTTAGGAGTATTGTCAGAATTGCTTAAGACTTATGAAATCATTCACCAAACAGGAGATTATGATTTTGAAAGAGTCAAAACACAAGCCAATGCTTTTCTTTATGAATCAGCTAAACAGGAATATCATGCCTATGGCTTTATTTCTGAAGACGATTTAAAGCATGCTTATACTGCAGCTGATTGTGTAATATCAAGAGCAGGTTCTGGCATAATTTTTGAATTAGCAATCTTAAAAAAGCCTAGTATTCTGATTCCCTTACCTGAATCAGCTCAAAATCATCAAACTAAAAATGCTTATGCTTATGCAAAATACAATGCTTGTGTTGTTCTAGAAGAAAACAATCTATCACCCAATTTCTTTTTAAAGAAGATTAACAATATTTTTGAAACCAATCAGCTTGAACAAATGAGAAGAGGTGCAGAAAGTTTTACCTCTCCATATGCAGCAGACACTATTGCTAAATATTTAATAGAATATATATCAAAATGACCCCAAGAAAAGAAGAAAAAAGAATGCGCACTAGATTTGCTCCGTCACCAACAGGGCCAGTTCATATTGGAGGAATAAGAACAGCTTTGTTTAATTATTTGTTTGCTAAAAAAAATCAAGGCGATTTTATTCTAAGAATAGAAGATACTGATAAAGAACGTTCAAAAAAAGAATGGGAAGAACAATTACTCAAGGCTATTAAATGGTTTGGTTTAAATTGGGATGAAGGACCTGTTTTTTCAGAGCAAAAAGAAATAGGGGAAAGTTATATGGGCGACCATGCTCCTTATAGACAAAGCGAAAGAGGGGAATTGTATAGAAAGTATTTACAAAAGTTAATTGATGAAGGAAATGCATATTATTGTTTTTGCTCTAAAGAAGAGGTTGAGTCTCAAAAGCAATACTTAATGTCAATCGGAGAGCCTCCTGTTTATCTGGGTAAATGTAGAACCTTAAGCAAAAGCCAAGTTGAAGATAATTTAAAACAAGGAAAAGAATGCGTAATTAGATTTAGGACTCCAGAAAATATCCATATTAAATTTAAAGACCTGATTAGAGGAGAAATAGAGATTGATTCTGGAACAATGGGAGATTTTGTTATTGCTAAAGATTTAGACACCCCGTTATATAATTTTACTTGCGCTGTTGATGATGCAGAAATGGAAATATCACATGTAATTCGCGGAGAAGATCATATTTCAAATACCCCCAAGCAAATATTATTATTAAGAGCATTTGGTTTTGACGAGCCCAAATATGCTCATCTTCCATTAATTTTAAATCCAGATAGAAAAAAGCTTTCCAAAAGAGATGGGAAAACATCAGTAAATGAATATATAGAAGAAGGATATTTAAAAGAATCTTTGCTTAATTTTATTGCTTTATTGGGCTGGAATCCAGGGGACAACAGAGAAATATTTTCTCTTGATCAATTGATTAAAGAATTTTCTTTAGAAAAGATACAGAAAGCTGGAGCAGTTTTCAATATTGATAAGTTGGATTGGATTAACGGATTATACTTAAGAAAAAGATCAATCAGAGAATTAACCATAGCTTGTCTTCCATTCTTAGATAATTTTATTGAAAAAACTTCAATGGAGACATTTAGAATAAAGGAAACCGGAGAAGAAGTAACAATCGAGTGGCTAGAGAAAATAATTCTTCTATATCAAGAAAGATTAAAGAAATTAAAAGAAATAGGGGAGATGATAGATTTGTTTTTAAAAAAAGAAATAAATTATGACAAAACATTGCTTAAATGGAAAGAAATGGACGATAATCAAATTATCCAATCTTTAGAATCCTCTCTTAAAATTATTTCTCAAATTGAAGATTTTAATCATGAAAAGATTCAAGAAGAATTATTTAAAGAAGCAGAAAAAATGGAGAACAAAGGAAATTTACTCTGGCCATTAAGAGTTGCTTTAACAGGGAAAAGTAACTCTGCTCCTCCCTTTGAAATAGCAGAGGCATTGGGAAAAGAAAAAACAATTCAAAGAATTAAAAAAGCAATAAGATTAATAAAATCATGAACAATAAATTATTTGTTATTATCTTTGTTTTTCTTTTTGTTGGCTTATCATGCTATGCCAGCAATGAATATGTCGATTCTTTTATTGAAAAAATAATGTATTTAAAAGATTGGTTTCTTAAAGTAGATAATGTAAAAGAAGAATTTGAAAGGGAGATAGAAGAGTTAAAAGGAGAATTACCAGGGTTAATTATTAAAATAAAAGGATTGTTGCCTGATAAATAATATTAATGTATAGTTAGAATATGATTAAAAAGATTGCCAAATTAGCTAATTTGATTATTGATGATAAAAAACTAGAAAAAGATTTTTCTTCTATTTTAGAATATGTAAACAAATTAAAGGAAGTTGACGTGTCTGGAATAGAAGATACGTCTAATTTATCAGATAATGTCAACATATTCAGGAAAGACATTGAGCAAAGAAAGGAAACAAAAGAAATTATTGATTTAATTCCAGAGAAAGAAAATAATTATTTAAGAATTAATGAAATATTTGAAGAAAATGACTGATTTAACAAATTTAACAATCAAACAAGCTCATCAAGGATTAAAAGAAAAGCAATTTTCTTCTGTTGAATTAACTCAATCTTATTTGGATCGAATACAAGAAAAAGATAAAGATATCAAAGCATATTTAACAATTACCTCTGAACTAGCTTTGAATCAAGCTAAAATAGCTGATGAAAAGATTAAAAAAGGAGAAATTAATATTTTAACTGGAATACCCTGCGCCATAAAAGACAACATAATGATAAAGGGAGTGCGATGTACTGCTGGTTCTAAATTTTTAGAACAATATGTTTCTCCATATAATGCAACAGTAATTGATAAACTTGAAGGAGCAGTATTTCTAGGCAAAACAAACCTTGATGAGTTTGCCATGGGTTCTTCTTGTGAGAAATCAGCATATTTTCCTACTCATAATCCTAATGATTTAGAAAGGGTTCCAGGAGGGTCTTCAGGTGGTTCTGCTGCAGCAGTTGCTGCAAATGAATGTGTTTTTGCTTTAGGATCTGATACAGGAGGGTCAATTAGACAGCCTGCTTGTTTTTGTGGGATTACGGGTTTAAAACCTACCTATGGCACTGTTTCCAGGTATGGTCTTATTGCTTTTGCTTCTTCGTTAGATCAAATAGGACCAATGACTAGAAATATTGAAGATGCAGAAATTGTTTTTAGTGCTATTAAAGGATTGGACCCAATGGATTCTACTAGTTCAGATAAAAGCATTAATAAAGAAATTAAAAAGATAAAAATTGGAGTTCCAAAAGAGTATTTTGCCCAAGGACTTGATCCTAAAATCGAAGAATCAGTTAGAAATGCAATTTCTTTTTATGAAAAACAAGGAGCAGAGATAATAGAAATTAGTTTACCTCATACTGAATATGCTTTAGCTTGCTATTATATTATTGCTCCTTCTGAAGCAAGTGCTAACCTAGCTAGATTTGACGGAATAAGATATGGAAAAGTTTCTTCAGGCGAGAACTTAATGGATTATTATTTACAGAATAGAACCAAAGGATTTGGAGAAGAAGTAAAGAAAAGAATAATTTTAGGAACATACACTTTATCAGCTGGTTATTATGATGAATATTACAAGAAAGCATTAAAAGTAAGAACATTAATTAAACAAGACTTTGAAAAAGCTTTTGAAAAAGTAGATGTGATTATTGGTCCCACTTCTCCTTGCTTGCCTTTTAAGATAGGAGAATTGATTGATGATCCCTTGGCCATGTATTTATCAGATATTTATACTGTATCAGTTAATCTAGCAGGACTTCCTGCAATTTCAATACCTTGTGGGAAAAGCAATGGATTGCCAATTGGCATGCAAATTATTGCTCCTGCTTTTATGGAAAATAATTTATTTAATATAGCAAAAATATATGACAATAGAAGAGATTAATTCTTTTTTAACTTCATCTGAGCTTTATCAATTTCTTTTTCCTTTGAAATTAGTTTTTATTATTCTCTCAGCAGTAATGATATATTTAATTATTTATTATTTTTTCAAACAGAAATTTCTATTAGGAGAATCTAAAAGAAAGTTTAACAATCTTTTATCTTCCCAGCATTTTAATTATCAATTGGATTTATTAAATCAGTGGAAAGAAATACAAGAATTATTACCAAAAGAAAATCAAGTTGATTATAAGTATATTGTTTATAAGGCCTGTAATTTATTCTATGAAGTTTTAGAAATATTGAATTTAAGCGATAGAGATATAGAGGAATTAAGTGAAAAGCAGGTTCCGAATATAGGGAAAATGCAAGAATTAGTTAAATTAGCGAACGATTTAAAAGAGGATCCGACAATTGCAGTTGAGATTTCAAAAGTAAAAGAGCTTGTTGTTTATCTTGGTCAAACAATAGATAAATTAAAAATATTATAATAATTAAATAATAAACATATGTGGGGATATATAATAGTTTTTTTATTAATAATTGTTTTGGGTTCAATAAGACAAGTTAACCAGTATGAAAATGGTGTTAAGTTTACTTTAGGTAAATTCTCAGGAATAATGCAGCCAGGATGGAACATTGTTCTACCTATATTTCAGTCATATCAAAAAATAGACATGAGGGTAAAAGCAGTAGATGTTCCAGATCAAGAGGCAATTACCAGAGACAATATTTCAGTTAAGGTTAATGCTGTTATTTATTATAAGGTTCGTTCTGCAGAGCTAGCTCTTCTTGCAGTAGAAAACTTTTATTACGCTGTTTCACAATTAGCTCAAACAACAATGAGAAATGCAGTTGGTCAGGTTGAATTAGATGAATTACTCTCTCAAAGAGACAAGGTTTCTGAAAACATAAGATCAATTATTGATGAGGCTTCTGATCCATGGGGTATTAGTGTTGACAATGTTGAATTAAAAGATATTACCCTTCCAGAAGAAATGAAAAGAGTTATTGGTAAGCAAGCAGAAGCAGAAAGGGAAAAAAGAGCTGTTATTATTAAAGCAGAAGGAGAGGTTGTTGCTGCTAGCAATATGGCTAAAGCAGCTGAAATTCTTTCTTCTTCAGGAGGAGCTCTTCATTTAAGAACCCTTCAGTCAATTAATGATATTAGTTCAGATCAATCAAATACAGTTGTTTTTGCTATTCCATTAGAAGTATTAAGAGCTTTTGAGAAATTAGGGAAATAACCCTTGATTTTATTTCTTTTTCTGCTAAAATGCATGTATTATAGCGGTTTAGAGGAGTAGTACCTCGCCAGTCTCATAAGCTGGAGACCCTAGTGCAATTCTAGGAACCGCAACATGTTTGTTTTTGGGCTTCTCATTGTCATTTTAGAGCCTGAGTAGCTCAGTGGTTAGAGCGTTCGTTTCATAAGCGAAAAGTCGTGGGTTCGATTCCCACCTTAGGCACAGATATGGATCCGTAGCGAAATTGGTTATCGCGCCTCCCTGTCACGGAGGAGACTGCCGGTTCGAGCCCGGTCGGGTCCGCAAAA
>JAGOOU010000022.1 GCA_017992335.1 Candidatus Parcubacteria bacterium
CTGGGACAGACTACAAAAACTTGACCCTTGTTTTTCACTTCTTTTTTAATAAAATCATAAAGCTTAGTTCTTTCTTTTTCTGTAATTATTTTTGTTATAATCTTTTTTCTTCCTTTAGGAAGTTCGGTTATTAAAGAAATATCTAAATCTCCCCATAAAGTTAAAGCTAAACTTCTAGGAATAGGGGTGGCGGTCATTGAAAGCAAGTGGGGGATTTTATCGTTTTCTTTTTTAAGCAAAGCAGCGCGTTGTTTTACGCCAAATCTATGCTGTTCATCAACAATTACCAACCCAAGGTCTTTAAAAACAATCCTTTTTTCTTTACTTTTCTTTTTGGGAGCAATCAATGCTTGAGTTCCAATAAGAATATCAATTTCCCCATTCTTAGTCTTCTCTAGTATTTTTTCTCTCGATATTTCGATTGTGTCAGATTTTAATTTTTTAGAATAATACTTGTCTTCTTTCCCGGTTAGTAAGCCAATATTAATGTTGAAATCTTTTAAAAGATTAAAAAAGGTTTTAAAGTGTTGCTTGGTTAGAATCTCTGTTGGAGCCATTAAAACTACTTGTTTTTTGTTTTTAACTGCATTAATCGAAGCTAAAACAGCAACCACTGTTTTTCCAGAGCCAACATCTCCTTGAAGTAGTCTATTCATGGGATAAGTTTTTTCCATGTCTTTTAATATTGTCATGCCTGCTTTTTTTTGATCTTTAGTTAGTTCAAAGGGAAGAGAGGAAATAAGTCTATCAACAATCTGTTTATTAATCGGTATTTGGGGAGCTTTTTCTTTTTTATTATCTAGTTTCTTTTTCGAACTAAATAGAGAAATAAAAAATACATTTTCAAAAGAAAATCTTTGTTTGGCTTTTTTTGCCAGTTCAATAGAATCAGGAAAATGTATTTGATAGAGAGCGTTTTTTAGTTCCAACAAATCATGCTTTTTTATTATTCCTTCTGGTAGAGTTTCTGGCAGCTTGTCTTTTATTTGTTTTAGAATAGGACTTATAATATATCTTAAATATCTAGAAGTTAATCCTTTTGTTTCAGTGTAAATAGGAATAATTCTTCCAATGTGTTGAGTTTCTTCTTTTATTTTTTCATAAACAGGGGAGTAAAGATAGATTCTGTTATTTTTTATTACTGTTTTTCCTGCTAAAAGAATTTCGTCTCCTTTTTTGAAATTATTAATTAAATATGATTGGTTGAACCATATTGCTTGAATAGAAGCAGTTTCATCCTGAATTAAGGCAGTAATAACAATCATTTTTTTTACCCAAGTTTTTTCTATAGAAATATCTATTATTTTTCCTTTAATACAGTTTTCTTCGTTTATTTTAATGTCTTTGATTTTTATTATTTTAGAAAAATCCTTATAATCTCTTGGAAAATTAAATAATAAATCAGCTAAAGTTCTAATCTTTAGTTTTTTAAGCTTTTTTGCAAATACTGGCCCTATGCGAGGAATTGTTTCAATAGGATCTCCTAATTTCATATATTGTGCCCTCGAGAGGAGTCGAACCTCTATCACAAGCTCCGCAAGCTTGCATTCTATCCATTGAACTACAAGGGCTACGAGTAAATATTAGCAAATTTATGGGTTTTTGCAATCAAAATTTATTTTGTCGCAATTTTCTTCATAACCTGAAAATCCAGTATAATCAACACACCATGCTCGTCCATCATTTAAGGTTTTTTGAATACAGTATTTAGCATTACTACCCTTTAAATTATTTATGATTATTTTTTGATTGCCAATTGACTCTTTTTGCATTTCTTGGCATATTTTATATGCGTCATTTTTATTTCCAAGAAAAGTTGTTGAAAATACCAAAGGGTTATTGCACCCAGTGGCATTAATAATTCTGCCCGCATATTGATTATTAACAGATTTATATATTTCTGCGCTTATTTTTAATTGTTCTAATCTGGCTTTAATGCTAGCGTCTTTTGTATAATAATCATTAACTTTATTTAAAAGTTCTTCAAGATTATCAAAGTTTTTTGGTTCAGAGACTTTTAATTGTTTGTTGTGGTTGTAAAGATCTAGAGTGTACTGAATTCTGACTCCTCCTTCTTTTGCCTCCACTTGAAACCAACTTATATTATCGACATTAATATCAATTACTATTTTAGAGACATAATCATTGTTTGCATCAATCCAAATTTCTAGATTGTTGATATTAATATATTGAAGGATTTCCTGTATTCTAGCTGTTTCTTCTTCAGATAACTCTCTTCCTAAATTAGATAAAGCATAGTCTTTTTTGAGTATATTCAATAATTCTTGTTTGTTTATTTCTATTTTGTAGCGATTAATGTTTTTTTCTGATTGTAATTTCTTGATTTTTGAGATTATTTTAGGGTGTTTTTTAAATATATCTATATACTCTTTATACTTATTCTCAGTTTTTTGAATATTCTCTTCGATTTGAGAAGAAAGCCCTTTTTCTTCAATGTTGATAACTTTAAACCATTTTTCAGAAAACAAATCAACTATTTTTTTAGTAAAACCATAGCGAGTTAAATCTATAGTAAAGCTATTTAATATTCCATACAGAGTGTTATTGAGAAAAACAAAATCAGCGTTTATTATTTTATCATCAAGTATAATGTTGTTTTTTCCTTTAATATCTTTGCGATCAATGAGGTCGAAAGAAAACTGAAAGTTCAAAGTGTGTTCTTTTTCAATCTCTATTTCATAATTTTCTTTGATTTGGCTTAGCAAAGCATCATCAATTGTTATTTTCAATTCACTTTTAGTCTCCAAGCTTTGAATTTCTAGTCCTTTTTCCAAAGCTTTAAAAAAATTAATCATTGGCTGTCTTGAGCTTTGTATTATTGAAAATATGACAATTATTACAATAGAAAATAGGCCTAATGCCATAACAGCAATTGGTGTCTTTTTTCTTGGAACTTCTTTTATTTCAGGAAACTTAGGAAAATCTAAAGCACTTGGTTTTGAAGAGTTCATTTTTCTGGTTATGGTGATTTGCGGTTCTTCTGGCTTTTTTATTTCTTCTATTTTTATAAGAGAAAAAGCTTCTTCAATAATTTCTTCTTTCCAGCCGTTACTGACAAGTAAATACTTTATTTCTTCTTTTGAAGAACTTGTTTCTAGTTTTTTTTGAATATAATTTATGAGATCTTGATTAACCATATTTTTTATTAATATATCATATTATAATATTAAAAGCTAGATTTTCAACTATGAATATTTTTTATTTTATGGTATTTTTAATTAATGAATAAAACGTTTATACCCCAAATTAGCTCTTTAAGGTTTTTCGTTGCCATGGCAATTGTTGTTTTTCATTATGGAAGATGGAGTTGGCCATTTAATCAGCAATTAATTAGCGATTATGCTTCAATGATGAAGCTGGGAATAAACTTCTTCTTTGTTTTGTCTGGATTTATAATGGCAATTAATTATGAACATTTCAAAGAGTTTTCATGGGAAAAAACCAAGGAATTTTATAGGAAAAGAATTGTTCGAATAATGCCATTGTATTTAATTGCATTAATTGTTGTTTTTTTAATTTTCTTTTTTAATTATTATTTTGATCAAAATATTCTTGTTACTCAGTTTATAGAAAGCTTATTTTTTGTTCAAGCTTGGAATCCGAAAGATGCGATGAGTCTTAATTATGTTGGATGGTTTATTTCTGCAGAAATGTTTTTTTATTTATTGTTTCCTTTTATTTTTCCTAAAATATTTTCTAAAAAAGGAGCATTAAAGCAAATAACTATTTTTTGGCTGATAAGCAATTTGATAACAGCATTTTTGTGTTTTAATTTAGACCAAAACAATGAATTTTTTAGGAATCTTACAAGGTTTTTTCCTTTATTTCATTTAAATCAGTTTTTAATCGGAATAACAGCAGGACTATTTTTTTCAAAAGGAATTAAAAAAGGAAACACTATATTTATTTTGTCTTTATTGTTTCTTTTAATTTATTTACCCATTATTTCAAGGGGATTACTTCCTACGCTTCACCACAATGGTCTTCTTGCTCCTGTTTTTGCTCTTTTAATTATTGGAGCAGCTTCTTCTTATGGAATAATAAAAAAAATACTATCCCTGCCATTGTTTATTAAAATGGGAGATATTAGTTATGGAATATATATTCTTCAATATCCAGTTTATTATCTTATTTATCGATTTTATGATAATTTTCATTTCTACAACCCCCTTAAAGAAGAAGGAAGATTCTATATTTATCTTTTGATTCTTATTATAGTAGCATATATTTCCTCAAAAACATTTGAGCCCTGGATAAGAAAAAAACTTGATTGACACGGATATATCACCGTGTTAATGTTTGAAATATGAAAAGAATATATTTAGATCACGCAGCAACAACGCCAATGGACAAGAGGGTTTTAAAGGCAATGATGCCATATTTTTCTGATAAATACGGAAACCCCATGTCTCTTCACTCTTTTGGTAGAGAAGCTTTAAGAGGAATAGAAGCATCTAGAGAAAAGATAGCTAAATTTTTTAATTGTGAAAAACAAGAAATCTATTTTACATCTGGAGCAACAGAATCAAATAACTGGGCCATCAAAGGGGTAGTCAAAGCTTCTAAGGAAAAAAATCCTCATATTATTACTTCTTCAATTGAACATCATTGTGTTCTTGAAGCTTGCAAAGATGTTTCTGCGGAAATTACCTATATTAAACCAGATAAAAACGGGATTGTTTCTTTCAAAGATGTTAAAAAAGCAATAAAGAAAAACACAGTGTTGATTTCTATAATGTATGTTAATAATGAAATTGGAACTGTTCAGCCTATTAAAGAAATATCAAAGATAAAAGGAAAAGCATTATTTCATACTGATGCTACTCAGGCAGTAAATTATTTTGATTGTGATGTTAAAAATCTTGGCGTAGACTTATTGTCAATGTCTGGCCATAAAATATACGGGCCCAAAGGAGTTGGTCTACTCTATATTAAAAACAATTCAAGAATTACTAGTATCCAGCAGGGAGGATCTCAAGAAGGAGATTTAAGAGCAGGAACACATAATGTTCCTGGTATAGTTGGTTTAGGCAAGGCAATAGAGTTAATAAAAAAGAACAATAAGAATATTTTGAATCTCAGAAATTATTTAATTTCAAAAATATTAAAAGAAATTAAAGGCTCAAAAATAAATGGTTCATTAGAATATCGTTCTCCTAATAATGCTAATTTTACTTTTGATAATGTTGAAGGAGAAAGTTTGTTATTTCTATTAGATGAAGAGGGGATTGCTGTTTCAACTGGATCTGCTTGTTCCTCTGGGTCATTAAAGCCGTCTCATGTTTTGACAGCTATTGGTTTAAGCCACAAAGAAGCACACGGATCTTTAAGGATTACAATAGGGAAAGAAACAACTAAAAAAGAAATAGATGTTGCAATAAGTAAGATTAAAAATTCAGTTGAGAAATTAAGAAAATTATCAGGAGATGTTTTAAAAGAATATGAACAATTACAATAAAAAAGTATTAAATTATTTTTTAAAACCAAAGAATAGGGGCAAGCTTAAAAATCCTGATGGCGTTGGCATGGTAGGAAATCCTGTTTGTGGAGATTTGATGAAAATATATATTAAAGTTTCTAAAGATGAAAAGATTAAAGATATTGGTTTTGAGACGCTAGGCTGTGTTGCTGCTGTTGCTTCTTCTTCTATTACAACAGAAATGGCTAAAGGGAAAACCTTGAAAGAAGCACTAAAGATTAAGAAAGACGATATTGTTAAAGAATTAAAAGGTCTTCCTAAAGAAAAGATTCATTGTTCTGTTTTGGCTAATCAAGCTTTGAAAAAAGCAATCGAAAATTATTATTCCAAACTACCAGCTTCCTCCACCTCCACCCCCAAATCCTCCTCCCGCGCCTCCGCTAAAACCACTTCCATGAGAAGAAGCAGATGATTCTGGTGCGATAGAATCAATACTCTTATTAGAAAAGCTTTTTAAATTATCTACGAAAAGAACGGAATTGAAAGCTCCTATTTTTTGATCATCATACCATGTTGGAGAATAAGTAATTGATTTAAATTGTTCTGCCCACTCTTTTTCTAACCCAAAAATCATTGCATAAGGGAGTAGTTCTTCAAAGTGTTCAGGAGTTTTTGCTGGAGCATTATGAAACTGGATTCTTCTTGCTTCAGAAATAGCAATATATTCTTTTAATCCTAATAAATATTCTTTAGCTTCCACGCCTTTAATGGTCTTTTTAGGCATAATCAATCCGAAAACAATAATTATTATTCCAGAAATCGCAATGCTTAAAAACCATATAGAGCCTAGATGAAGGAAAAAGCAAGCAATTACCATTAAAGACCCAATAATCCCATATTGCATTCTTATGTTCTTGGGGTTTTGAGCGAAATAATCTTTTTTAGTTAAATTTTTATATATATTATTTTCGTATTCTCCTAAGTTTATTTCTTGAGCATTGATTTTTGACAAGTTTATTTCTGTTTCTTTTTTGAAGATGTTTTTTAATAATTCTTTTTCGTGTTCGCTAATATTATCATCAGGTTCTTTTATCTTTGTTAAAACATAATCTGTTTTTCCAAAGAAAGAGCTTTTTTCTTTTTTCCTTATTTTCAAATATCCTTTAATAGCTAAGTTTATTATTTCTGCAGGAATATTTTTTATTTCAAACATTTCGTTGACTAAAGTACTAGATTCAATAGGGGAGAGGTCTTTTAATGGTCCATATTGAGCAATAATTATGCCTTTTCCTTTAGGATCTCTTCCTTGCTTCAGCCACTTTGTTAAAAGAAAGATAAAAATAATAATAGGCAAAAGGATAATTAGATTATCCATTATTTTATTGATTGCATTTTCTATTATTGTTGGCTCGTAGATTGTTCCTTTAGGCAAACCTATAACTACTGTTAAGTATTGCCCAGGAGATATTATTTGATCATGATTTATTATTAATTTATTTCCTTGTTTTTCTATTGAACATTGTTCTTTGCTGTTTAGTTTTCCATAATAGCAGTTATAGGTTGTATTATTGTTTTCCGGGAAATTGACTTCAATAGAAGACTTTTTAATGTTAACATCCCATCCTCCTCCTATTGCGTTCCAGTATAATTCGTCATGGTCGTCAAAATAATTTATTGCTTTTTGAGCAGTATAATTAATGATATATGTTTTTTGACCAGTAACATAAATATTTGGATCGCCAATTTTTATTCTGAAAGAATATTTTTGTGTTTCAGTTGAAAATACGTATTTTTTATTATTTTCATCTAAAACAGAAATAGAACTTATCTTAACACTATATACTCCTCCTCGGTCGTCATATTTAAAAGGGATATCTCTATATATCCCATGTCTTTGTGTGTTTCCGAAATCATAGATTATTTTTTCTTGAACATTAATTGTAGCATCAGTATTGATTGTGATTTTTGTTTCATAGCTTTGTATTTCTTCAGCTAAAACAGGCGAAGAAATAATAAGCAAGGATATTGCTAAAATTAAAGCCTTTATATGCTTATTCATTAGTTTAAATATATAATAAAATAAGTAAAAAGTCTATTTTCTTTTTTCGATTAAAAACAATATACCTATTATTAAAGGAATAATACCAATCATTAAGCTTTGCCAATTAGAATGCATAATAACTGGAATTAAAAATACAAGACTGAAGATTATAAAAATCCAGCCCCCAATTTTAGGCCACTTCCAGCCTATTATTGTTATTCCTAGAACAAATAGAGCAAAAAGCAAATGCATTAAAGAATCTATCCAGCTAAATTCTGGACTGAATCCTTCTAAAATGAATAAAGAGAAAAAAACAACGATTAATATTGATAATATTCTCGCAATACTTAATTTCATGTTTTTAATTATATTATAATAATTTTAGCACTCAACACACTTGGCTTTTTTGTTGACTAACTTAATTAGTTTTTTTAGTTTTGGTTCGTCTATGTTTTTTAAATCAGGAATTTTAATATGTCTCATTGTTTTTCCGCTTCCCTCCAAAACATTAATATCTTTTTTATCTAAGCCAACAATGGAAAAACCAATATGCACTTTATTTTTCATAGCAGCGATATAAAATTTGCCATTAGATAAAACTATTACGCCCCAGCCGAATTTTTCCTCGTAGTTTTTTAAAGTTTCACAAAATATTTTTCGAAGAGCTAAAATAATTTCTTTTTGGGTAGACTTTTGCTTGTCTATGTATTGTTTTATTTTTTCATCCATGGTTTT
>JAGOOU010000023.1 GCA_017992335.1 Candidatus Parcubacteria bacterium
AAAAGTTGCCAGGGATTATATTCCTGAGGTGATTTGTCAAAAATGTTATTTCTATAAAGAAAATACATTGTTTTCATCTAATTCCTCCCAGATTAGATGTCTTATTTTGATTCTACACCTCATCCTCTTCTCTAATTTCATATTATGCTCTTTTATTAATTTGTCAAGAAGTATAGAATAGGGATAATAAAAAAAGAGTCCTTAACGATATCTGTTAAGGACATATAGTATCTAGATATTCTGAGAGGACGTATCAGCATGAGTAGTTAGGAGGTGTGTGGTCATCTAGATAATGATATATCTGATGGCCTATTTTCATAATACAGTTTAGTGTGTTATTAAAATAAGCCATCAGTAGGGTTTTAAATGAGCGTATGTATATTATACCATAGTATATAATATTGTCAAGGGCAAGTGGTGATTTGCACAGACATGTTGTAATTTCAAGGTTTTATATAAAAAGGAAACTAATGTTTCCTTATTATAAGAAAAGCTACTGCCCCTAGCCCTATTAGAGCTATAAGAGCTCCAGATCCTGGAGCATCTCCACTTATTTTATAATTTGCAAACAAGATTGCAGCAAGTAGCAAAAGAACAATAATGACTATAGCTACAATAATTATAACCTCCGGAGAGATGTCTCTTATATCTGCCATTTTTAAGACCTAATTAATGCTTGCTCTTTTTAGATATTTTGTCAATGAAAATAAAAAAGAGATTGGTTTTTAAGATTAGATTATTTCATCTATTAAACCAAACTCCTTAGCTTGTTCAGGTGTCATTTCTATTTCTTTTTCGCACGCCTTTCTGATTTCATCAATGCTTTTTGATGTTTTCAGACCAAGTATTGTGTAAATTCTTTTCTGATCTTCTTCTAGGCCATCTTTGAGCTGTTTTGTTCTTTTAGGAACCCTTAGTGTATCTAAGCTCACAGATCTCTGGCTGATGTGGTGAATCAGAATTCCAGCATGCTGATATGATTTTCTGGTTTCACAAGCTTGTAATATTACTACTGCCATTGACCTTGCAAAACCAACAACAATTCCGGTTTTTTTACCTTGATAGAATCTGAGGGCATCATAGATGCTTAGTCCTGGGGATACTGATCCTCCCCCACTACTTACAATCAATGTTATGTCAGGAGACCCTTTTCCTATTAAGCGGAGAATTGCTTCTCTGACATAAAAGAAGGAATCTGATCCTATTTCATCAGTTATCTCAATGATGTTCTGTTCAAGAAGCTTTTCTTGGGTTGCGCTTAGTTTGAACTCTGTCATGACAATCACTTTAAAAGAGCTAATTTTGTTAGCTTTTAGATAATAAAATATAAATTAATAAATGTCAAGGTTTTGTTAGTTGTTACACTTTTTGCCTTAATTGTTGTATTTTGTAACAATCTTTTGCAACAATTAAAACTAATATTATATTTCTTTCTCAAAAAGAGCTTTTAAAGCAGGTTCTTGAGAAACCGCATGCCCAGATCCATAAACAACAAAAAGTTTATTGTATTTTTCTTTGCCTTTGGCTATCTCTTCAAAAATATGTTTATCTCTGAAATTGCTAGAGCTTCTTGAGACTTCGTTAATCACTGTTTGAGGTTTTCCTTCCCAAGGAATAGGATCTGTTTCATTAGAATACTTATTATCCTTAATGTCTAGTTGATCAATAATTTCTTTTTCCATAATTTCTAATTCTTTTTCATCCCAATTGCTTTGTTTGCGAAAGCGTTCGAATCTTTGTTTTAAAATATTCTTACATTCTTCAACGTTAGTATTTTCATTATTATGCTGATACTGGTTAATTATTCTATACATGTAATAATTAAAAATATCTTTTTTAGAAAAACCCTGATTTGTTTGATATTCTAGTTCTTTTGAGAAATCTGGTTCTGGGGATTCAACATTAATATTGTTTTCAATCGCAAGTTTCAAGGAAAAAATGCTTTCTCCTTGCTTTTTAGCTTCGTCTAAAGTTAAACTTCCTATCTCCTCCTTTATTCTATCAATAGAAGGTATTCCTTCCACGTATACTATATCTGGTTTTGTTTCTTCTATTTTTTCTTTTATTGAATCAAAAATAGGGCTTTCAGGATCATTAATATGAGGAGAACCGAAGAATATTAGTTCTTTTTCTTTATTTGAAAGATTGAATGTATAAGGATCTCCTTTTTCTGCATTCATAGCATAAGGAGTCTTCATATATCCTTCGCTTGTAAGAATTAGACCTTTAAGCTCTTCAATTTTTGAATCATTATTTTCAAATGTGGGTTTTTCGAAGCTCATATATTGTTATTTATGGGCTTAAATTTAAGTTTAGATATTTCTTTTTCTATTTCTTCGTCTTTTACATTCTCAGTATAATAAATATTCTGTAAATCTTCTTGTTTGTCTTTTTTTGCTATTTGCCAATTATTTAAAATATTTTCCATGCTAATGGTTTTTCTAACCTCTTTTTGTTTAACTATTTGAATTGTTTCGTTAGCGTCTATCTTTAGTTTTTTAATCATCATAACAAAATCATAATAATCTCGATATCTTGCCCGATCGCTCATTGCTCGTATTTTTTCTGCCATAATTTCTCTTATATCCATTGTTCTGATTTTGGTCTTAACACCATAAGTATTATTATAATCTATTTCAACTGGTGGTAAAATTACGTTTTGCAAATAATCAATTTCAATCTTTAGTGAATTGGGTTGTTTGAGGGGACCTAAATATTGTAATTTTTCAATCTTTATCGTTGCTACTGATGTATATTCTTTTTTGATCTCTAAGAAATCATAACTTTTAAAAATATTTCTTACATCATTTAGCTCAATTTTGCCCGTACTGCTTGAGAAATCTAAATCTTCGGAGAATCTTAATTGCGGAAGATATGCGTGATGAAGAGCTGTTCCTCCCTTAAAGACAAGTTTATCTTTTAAGTTTGAATCAAAAATTATTTTTGAAATAATTGCTAAAAAATAATCTTTTTCAGCAATAGCTAAAGGATATTTTAAGTTTTGACGATTAAGTATGGCTAACTGATCTTTTGTAATTATTTGTATATTATTTTGCATAAATTAAAAATAGGAATTGTTTTGTAAGTTTTTATCTATATAGATTCTCCATTTTGCATTAAAGACATCGCTAGTAGAAGTCATGAAACTATGATTTTTATTATTTTTAACGATTTTATATAAATTATCAGAATTAATATTCATTAAATCTAATATAAATCCTAATGTTCTCATTGCTGTCATTGAATAATCTTTACTTATTTCTATAAGTTGATTAATATCAAATTCATTTTTATGGTTTTTGAGCTTTTCAATAATTAAATCAATATTACTGATAGTCCTTCGGTAAGTTAAAAAGTCTAGAATGATTTTTTCCTTAGTCGCTATCTTAACTAATCGTCCATCCATATTGAATTCTTTGTAATCTTTAAATAAATATTTTTTTGTTTTGATATATTTAAAAACCCAGTTATTAAATTCTACAGAGTATGTTTTTTTATTGCCAATTGAAGTAATTATCCTTAAGTACTGATCAAATAATCCATAGTGCTGTAAAGCAGCTTCGAATGATATATATGAATTGTTATCAATAATTTGAGATATGGTTAATTGGCTGAGTTCAGTAGTGCCACGACTAGAAATATTTGATATTACAAAAACACCACGCTTGACTCTAATTAACCAACCCTTTTTTACTAGCATTGAAACAGTGTTTTTAATTTCTTGATTGCTTTTGTTGTCTATTATTTTATAAATCATATCTAAGTCAACCATATTTCCATATTTAGTAATAAGTTTTTCGATTATTTCTAATTCCTTGCTAGATAAAGTTGTAGTGTATTTTTTGTCCATGAAGTAATATTAATTATGTTACTTTCTATGCTAATTATACACTAAAATATAGAAAAATGTCAATAGTACAATAAAAACAATAAAAAAGGGGCTTAATCTGCTTTTTCTATAACAGTAAAAGAAAGCAGCGCCCCCCAAAAGATAATTGCAAATAAGGCAATTTTAATGAAAATGGGTCCCCATGAACCAGAAAGATCTATGGCAATTAAACCAATCACCATAAGTGGTGTTCCTAAAAGATGAAGATTCCCCAAATCATTATTGCTAGCTATTTTAATCCAAAAAGCATCTACTAGAGAAACAATTAGCAGTACTATTAATCCAAAAATTAAATCAGGATATGTGGATATAAATAAATAAATACCCACGATCAACGTTACGATTCCAATGACCGACATCATTCCTTGAATATTCAGATACTCTGTTTGACTCATTTAAATCACCCGTGAAATTGTAAAGATGCTTTTTAAAGATAACACTATTTTTTTGAATGTCAATTTTTTGACAAAAGATGATTGATATATAAAAAAACAAGTCTGCTTTAATAAATAAGATACTTGTTTTTAAATTATAATTAAATTTGCTGCGGGACTAGGATTCGAACCTAGAATCTTCTGGGTCAAAGCCAGATGTCCTACCGTTAGACGATCCCGCAATATTTATTTTAATATTTGTTCACAGATTCCATTTATCCATCCATTAATTTTCCTATTAAGATTGGAGCTTTTTCTAACTTTAATTCTTATTAATCCATTATATTCATCGCCAGTATTTTTTCTTATAGTCTTAATTTTATTTCTTTTCAAGTATACCTTGATTTTATCGATTGAAATTGAAAGATTTTTTGACCAATATTTTTGCGCTTTTTTAATATTTGCTGTTTCATGAATATAGAGTTCATAAATCAAACGGTTGCCCTCTACTTTTAAAATTATTTTTAGCCATTTCAAAAAGATTAAAATCATTCTGCAATCAGAGTTGTTGAAATTTATTCCAACACTTGTATAGTGTTCTTTTTCTTTTGCTCCTTCTGCCCAATGAAGAGCTGTTCCAATAAGCAGTAAATCTTTGTTGCTGATATTCTCTATTTCTCTTTTTGCTTTTTCTTGAATCTCTTTTGTTTCTTTTATTCTTTTTATCTTTCTAGCGTCGGCCCCCTTCAAAGCTCCTTTTATTCTTTTTTTTGTAATTTTTTGTATTTGTCTTTTAGCTAATCCAACATTTCTTAGCCATAAAGACAGTGTAGATTTTGCTACAGGGACCTCTTCTAATATTTCAGAATAAGAATACCCTTTTTTTCTAAGATTTATAGCTTTTTCTTTATATTCGGAAACCATAATCGAACAGTGATTATTATTATTTTAATAATATCATCTTGGTTCGTATTTGTAAAGGATCTTTTATTCTTCCATTGATTCAAGTAAAGCCAATTCTAATGGCAATTGTTGAATTGAAGAATATTTTGCTTTATTTCCTGCTTCTAAAAGCAAATCCAAAAGATTTCTTAAACTCTTTTCTTCGTATTCTTTTGATTGCTTTAAAATAATCTCTTTGGTTTCTTTTGTTTCTCCAGGAAGAACAACATTAATTAATCCCGAATCAATTTTTAATAGCATTAATTTCCTTAAGTAGTCAATAAGAGATTTAGTGAATTCTTGGATATCTACCCCCTTATCAATAATATCTGATATAAATTTTAATGTAGCAGCCTTATCTTTCTCAATTAATATATTGGTTAGCTCTCTAGCCATTGTATTATCTACTATCCCTAATATTCCCTTAACATCTTCTACTTTAATCTTTCCTTTGGGAATAAAATTAAGAACTTGGTTTAATTTTCCTTCAGCATCTCTTAATGATCCTTCTGAAGAAGAAGCAATTAATCCTAAGGCTTCTTTTTCAATATCAATGCTTTCATTCTTGCATATCCATTCCAACTTTTTAATCATTTCTTCAAAAGATAATTTGTGGAAATCAAATCTTTGGCATCTTGAAGCAATAGTAGGAATCATTTTATGAGCTTCAGTAGTAGCTAAAATGAAAATAGCATAAGCTGGTGGCTCTTCTAATATCTTTAATATTGCATTAGCTGCATCTTTTGATAGCTGATGGGCTTCATCTAAAATCAATACCTTGTATTTAAGAAATGCAGGAGAAAACCTTATCCCTTCTTTAATGCTTCTAATTTCATCAATTCCCCTGTTTGAAGCTGCGTCAATCTCAATTAAATCAATTGCCTTGCCACTATTGATTTCTAAGCAAGATGGGCATTTATTGCAAGGTTCTGCTCCTTTTCTATTCTGGCAATTTATTGCTTTAGCAAAAATTCTAGCCAAAGTTGTTTTTCCAGTACCACGATGACCGGAAAACAAATAGGCATGAGAAATATTGTTTGAAGCAATTTCATTAGTAATCGTTCTAACAATATGTTCTTGGCCAAAGAACTCCTTAAAGTTTTGAGGCCTGTATTTTCTGTATAATACTAAGTTTTGCATATTTATGTATTATACTATTTTTGAGATAAAAAGCAAATAAAAAGGGTGGTTGTTAAACCACCGATAATTTGTTCTCCCTCCTCTGCTGTTCTCTTCATTTCATAAGAGAATTGTTCATAGAATGAACTGTGTTCTTCAACTTTCTGACCATTGAAGAAATTCATTACTTCTTCGCCTTCAAATTGGACATAAGGAATAATGAAAGCAGTAGCAATACTTAATGCTAAAGCAATAATTATTACAAAGAGCTTCATATGTATATTATAATACATAATATAATATATGTCAATAGTAAATAACATTGACACTCCCCTCCTTTTTTGTTATCGTTTGGACATTAAAGTACATTGAAAAAATAGAGCGAGACGAGTATTTAGGAGATTTATTAAGGTCTTTTAAATTCTCGTCTTGCGTAAGGCGAGCCTTTTCAGAAGGAGTCTGAATTAACGAGGTAATCATGATTAGAAAAAAAGAGATCAAGGATTCCAGACAAGCATCGGATGCGTATTATCGTTGCGATACAAAAGACAGGAAATTCATTCTAGACAAATGGAATGAAATGTTTATGCCAAAAGCATTGGAATTTATGAATAAAAAAGAAGCAGATCTTTTATTTGAAAAAGACATCAAAGAATTTTTTGCTTTTGTGGATGATTGTTACTTCCCTATTTCTGGAAAAGTCCCTGATTTAGCGAATGAAATCGCTGATCATATCTGTGAATTCCTGATTACTAGTTCAAAGCAAGCAACTGATCTTTATAAATCAAAAGTATACGATAAATCAAAAATAGGATTTTCTCAGTTGGAAGAAAGATGGAACGATCTTTTCGCGATAGATCTTTTAAAGGCCAGGAATTTTGAAGATATCGAAAAAATTTCTTCTTACTGTTCTCCAAGATATTTTAGAAGTCAGTTATTTGAAAGATGGTGCGATTATTCTTTTTCAATAGAACATTTGAAAAGAATAAAGAAGTTTATTTCAAACTCTTATATCGATCCAGATTCAAGTGTTTTTGATAAAATACATAAAAGAGCAGAAGATCTCTTCGTTGAGTTCATATCAAAAACAGACGACATTCTAACCATCAAGGAATATTATTTATACACTCCTGCATCAAGTATAACCAAAAAAATGGCTTTTAGGAGATGGGTGCTATTATGTACCACTTTTGATGAAATCACTGAAGCTTTTAGGCTTCGTCCTCCTGATGATGAAGCTGAAACAATCTGCCACACACAAGCAGAAGAAATATTAAAAACGTATTGATCCGCCCAAATAAGCGGATTCTTTTTATATAAAAAAAGAGAGCCGAAGCTCTATGATATTTTATGGTAGGAGGACTAAATTATGGCCCGCACAGGTAACTTTTTGGTTGTAAAAGCAAATTCTGTTTTGAATCCGAACGCTTTGATATATAATCAAAGCTATGAAAAACACAAACAAAAACAAAGAAAAAGAAACAAAAAAATCATCGCATTTCACATACGATGACAGAGTGATAAT
>JAGOOU010000024.1 GCA_017992335.1 Candidatus Parcubacteria bacterium
TCACTTACTTTTGTAACATCCCTTATTTTTGCCTCAATTGTTTGTCTTGCTTCATAACCAACCAAAACTCTTGTTCCTGTAGAGTACATATCAGCACTATCTACTTTACGCCATTCATATAAAGGATAGACATTATAATAAGTTGTTTTAATGTCACTTTCTCCTACTCCTTGAGCTTTTAATGTTTCTATTACAGCGCTTGATTTTTGAGAATTATTTTTTAAAGCGTCTCCTACTTCTTTTTCTTCGGTTATTATTGAAAAAGAAACTTTAACCAAATTTGGAGTAGCATAAACTGTTCCTTTTTTAGAAACTGTAATAACATTATTGTCTCTTCCTATATAATCAGCTTGTTTTAATTTTTCAGTTGTTGCTGCTGAATAATAACTAATTAAAACAAGAACTAATATTATTAATAAAACACCTATAATTTTACAAATAACTCCACAATTTTTAAAATCTTTTATCATATATTTAATATTTATTTTACTTAATTGACCTTTATGTTATTTTTAAACCGCTCTTTATTTCTCTGTCAGGAACAAGAACGGATAATTTATCTTCATCTTTTACTGCTAATATCATTCCTTGGCTTTCTATGTCAAACATAATCCTTGGCTCTAAATTAGCAACAATAACAATATTTTTGTTGATCAATTCTTCTGGAGAGTAAAATTCAGCAATACCCGCAACAATGGTTCTTTTTTCTTCTCCTAATTCTACCTCTATTTTCAGTAGTTTTTCTGATTCTTCTATTTTCATAGCAGAAACAACCTTTGCTATTCTTAAATCTATGTTTTTAAATTCTTCAAAACTAATCATATATTATTCTTTTGATTTCCACAAACCGTGAATATTACAATATATCCTAACAATATAATTACTACAATCTAAAGAGAATTTAGCTTCTGGACTGTCTCCTGGATTTAATGTTTTCTTGAAAATTCCTTTATCGCACAAGACTTCGATCCATTCAACATAATGACTTTCTTCCATTGGATGAGGAACTTCTCCTATTTTAACTATTAATTGATTTTCCTGTTTTTCTATTACTGGAACATGCTTTTCCTTGCCTTCATCTATTATCTTTTCTTCTAATAATTGCATTGGTTGTCCGCAACAAACCAACTCCCCTTGTCCAATATGGACAACCTCAACAATGTTTCCGCAAATATTACATTTATATATTTGATTTAATTGTGTCATATGAAATATTTTAACACTTATAATCAAAATTGAAAAGGCTATTTACCGCTTTTAATTTCAATAACATCTCCATCCCGAACAACATATTCTTTTCCTTCTCCCCTTATTAATCCTTTTTCTCTTGCTTTAGCAAATCCATTAGCATTAATCAAGTCTTTCCAATTAATTACTTCTGCCCGGATAAATGCTTCTTCAAAATCGCTATGGATAGCTCCTCCTGCTTGTGGAGCTTTGTCTCCTTTTTTTATTGTCCAAGCTCTTGTTTCATCCGGCCCTGTAGTTAAAAAAGTAATTAAATTTAATGTCTCGTAACTTTTTTTAATTAATTGATTAAGCTTTGATTCTTGTTTTAGGTCTAATGCAAGCTTGTCTTCATCGCTTAATTCAGCTAAATCAGACTCTTCTAAAATATCCATTGCAATATAATTATTAAAAGAGTCTTTAAAAGGACTAACCTCTTCTTCGCTACCATTTAAAAGATAAATCATGGGCTTGAAAGAAAGCAATTGATAAGATTTGATTATTTTTCTTTCTTCTTCTGTCCATTCTGGCCCATAAATTAAATTTCCCTTTTTAAGTAATTCGTATACCTTTTTAAGAACTTCCATTTCTTTAATTGCTTTTTTATCTCCTGATTTAGTTTCTTTTTCGAGTGAATTTAACCTTTTCTCTACTGTTTCAATATCTTTTAAAATAAGCTCCATATCAAGAATTTCTTTATCTTTAATTGGATTTATTTCAGAACGAACATTAACAACGTTTTCTTTCTTAAAACAACGTAAAACATAAACAATTGCATCAACCTCTCTTATATTAGCTAAAAATTTATTACCCAATCCCTCTCCCTTGCTTGCACCCTCAACTAGTCCTGCAATGTCAACAAACTCAATGGTTGTATATATTTTTTTTTGAGAGTTGGTAAGGCTAGCCAATAAATCAACTCTTTCGTCTGGGACAGCAACAACTCCAATATTTGGGTCTATAGTGCAAAAAGGATAGTTTGCTCTATCCACTTGTTTTTGAGTTATAGATTGAAACAATGTTGACTTTCCTACATTTGGAAGGCCTACAATTCCTATTCTTAATGGCATAATATTTGCGCTTCTTTTCTTAATTTTTCTAGTTGCACTGAAGACATATTAACCTTTTTTGAGAATTTTTCAATATTAATAGAAAGAACGTCTTGAATGTTTATTATATTATTATTAAAGAAAACTTCTAGGAAAGATTTGTTGAAAGAAGGCAAAACGGTTATAGGGTAAAAATTTTTACTTTCTATGAGATATTCTAATCCTTGATCTTCAGGATAGTTCCAGCCCAAAAGCTTTATTCCTTGGCATTCTGAATATTTTATTGCCTTATTGGTAAACTTGGCGTTGGTTATAACCATTGGCTTAGCTTCTTTTTTCAAACTACCGTTATTTTTTATATCAAGAAAAGTTGCGTACACTTTCAAGCAAACCCCTACATCAATTCTTTCTCCTGGTTGATTTCTATACTTGCACTCTCCTATTAAGATAATATTTTCTTTTTCTAAAACAACATCTGTTTCATAGTCAATGCATTTTCCATCAAGCCATTGATTATTTTTTGCAGTATATCCATTTTCTCTGAATAATTCGGCTATGTATTTTTCAAAAACAAAACCATCAGGCCCTAGCTTTCTAATTCCTTCTTTCAAAGCAAACCTTATGGATGTTTCAAGGTTTTCTTTTTTTAAACTAGTTTTAATATTTTTAAAAATTTCTTTAGTTAAAATATCAGGATACAACTTTGATTCAATTTCTCTACTGATTTTATGGGCTAATTCTTTTGAACCACCAGCTCTAATAACAGAACGATAAACCTTTTTTAAAGAAAAGGGCTCTCTTTGTCCTTGAACATTTATTACATTAATTGTTGATGCCATGGTTATTCAAAAAATTTCTTTTCAATATTTTTCTTTATTTTTTCGTAATTACTTTCTATCTTTTTAACTTTGAGCGCCATGTTTAAAACTCCTAAGCCTACAAAAAAAAGCATTATTCCCAAAGAGTACACAACAAAAAGAATTGTCTCTTGAGGCCAAATAAAAAATACCAAGCTGAAAGCAATTAAAATGATTCCTATGATAAAAATATTAATCCAATTTCCACTTATATCTTTAACATAGTTATCAATAATTGAGATTACGAAAAAGTCTTTTTTCTCCATATATTTATTATTTATTATTAATAAAGCACATATAATTTATCTATTGTCTCCACTGCCATGAAGCTCATTTCTCTCCTGACGTGATTTAAGTTTTTCTAAATTCTTTAAAGCAACATCTTCCATTGATAAATTTAACTCAAAGGAAAGATTGGCAATGTACCATAAAACATCTCCTAATTCTTTTGCTAATTCTTGTTTTTTCTCGTCAGTAATTACTCCATTATTATCTCTAATTACTTTTTTGATTTTTTCCGCTACTTCTCCTGCTTCTCCGACAAGACCCAAGGTAGGATATATGAAGTTTGATCCTAAATTAGGATAAACAGCTGTTTTTCTTGCTTCTTCTTGATATTCTTTAAATGTCATTTTTTTTATTATTATTTATTATCTTTAAAACCAAAATTGCTAATGCTCCTCCAGCTAAAGCAGTAAAAAATTGAGGATAGCTAAACATTACTGCTGCTTTTTTTGCTAAAGAATTATTAATCATACTTATTGCCATTGAACTTGTTAAAAATAAAAATGCAAATTTGAACAAAGCTGAAAGAATAATTCCTTTGTATAAATTATTTTTCAAATAATCAAAACTCATAACTAAAACCATATTGCTTAGAATAATAAAAGGAATAACTGGAGCTAAAGCAATATTTAATATTCCTGTAAACAAAGAAATAATGCTTGGAAAAACGCACAATCCTAAAGAAGTATTTCTTCCCAGCGAAACAACTGATAAAAACAAAACAAAATTAACAATCGGCCCAGTGATCATTTGATTTTTAAGAAGCGGTGCAAAAATCAAAATACTCATCAAGATAAAGGTTTTTGTTAAAAACAATGTATTTACTTTATTTACTATTTTTACTTGTTCCATATTCTTTTTTCTTCTTATAATATTTAGTGTGACAAATCTCATGGATTGTCTCTTTATTATTTAAAAATTCATTATATAATTTATTAACATTTGGATTATCATCAGCTAAACGTATTTCTTTTTTATCATCAATATTATATAGTGCTTCTGCTCTTTTCTTCCTAATTTCTTTATCTACTGGAACTGGCTGGCCACCCCCACCAATACAGCCTCCGGGACAAGCCATTATTTCAATATAATCATAAGCTTTAGGATCCCTCTTTAATTTTTCTAAAATTTCTTTTGCATTGCCAAGTCTATTTACTACAGCAATTTTTAAAGAAACCTTATCAATTTTAACTATTGCTTCTTTTACTTCCTCCATTCCTCTTACTTCCTTAAAAATAATCTTAGCTTTTTTATTACCTGTTAAAACTCTAATTGCTGTTCTCAATGCTGATTCAGTTACTCCACCTGTTGCCCCATAAATTACTCCCGCTCCGCTTGGCTCTCCTAAAATACTGTCTGGTTTTTCTTCTTTAATTAATTTTAAATCAATTTTATTCTTTTTAAACATACAGGCTAATTCGTGAGTTGTTAAAACCAAGTCTACTGGTTTTAAGCCATTGATTTTTAATTCTTCTCTAGTAATTTCATATTTCTTAGCAGTACAAGGCATTATTGAAACAACAAAAATATCTTTTGGCTTAATCTTGTATTTCTTGGAAATATACTCCTTAATTATTCCTCCCATAATAATCTGAGGAGATCTAACTGAAGTTAAATTAGGAATAAACTTAGGATAATAGAATTCGACAAATTTAACCCAAGCTGGACAACAAGAAGTAAACATTGGCAATTTCTTTTTGTTTTTAATTCTTTCTATTAATTCTCCTGCTTCTTCTATTGTTGTAACATCAGCAGCTGTAGAAACATCAAATACTTTTTCTGCTCCTATTTTTTTCATGCCACTAATTAACTTTCCTGTAACAATGCTTCCATAAGGCATATTAAATTCTTCTCCAATACTAGTTCTGATTGACGGCGCAAACTGAAAAATCACATGCTTTTTCTTTTTAGTTAAAACATCTTCTAGTTCTTTGATTGAATCAACCTCTTCAAAAGCTGCAGCAGGACAATGAGCAACGCACTGTCCACAGTAAACACAATCCCTATTTTCTTTATCAGAAGGATTAACTTCAAAGAATGGGCCATTCTTCTCTATTTCCAAAAACTCTACTCCTTGGTTTTTGCAAACCTCAACACAGTTCCTGCAATCAATACATTTATTAGTTTTAAATAATATAGAGGGACCGAATTGCAAAGTTTTGTATTCTTTTTTTCTGTCTTCAAATTTTCTCAAATCTACATTTAATCTTTTTGCCAAAGCAAGCATTCTACAATTATAATTTCTCATACAATCTCCACAATATTCAACGTGCTGAGCAAAAAGCATTTCAAGATTGATTTTTCTTAATTTATTAATCTCTTCTGATTCAGTTGTAATCTCCATCCCTTCTTCTGCTTTTGTAGAACAAGACGTAAAAAATCCTTTCTTATCTTTAATTGATATTAAGCATAAACGACACCCCCCTGAAGGCTTTAGATCAGAGTGATAACATAAACTAGGAATATCTATTTTGTTTTTTCTTGCAACATCTAAAATCAATTCCCCTTCTTCGCAAGTAATTTCTTTTTGGTCAATGTATATTTTTATCTTTTTCATACTTCAATTTCCATTACTTTCTTTAAAAAACTTCTAAAAGGAACGGGTACTCCTCTTCCCAATGCACAAAAGCTTGAGCTCTCCAAAGAAAAAAGTATTTCTTTTATTAATTCCCTGTCTAGTTTCTTACTTTTTATCATTTCACTTAATCGATACGTTCCTTCTCTGCAAGGCAAACATTTATCACAATTGCCATAAGCAAAAAATTCAATCCATGTTTCCATTAATTTGAATGGATCTGTTTTTAATTTATTGTAAACAGTAATTGAACCAGCGCCAGCGCAAGGACTTTTTAATTCTTCTCTCAAAAATATTTCTCCGGAAGCTCCTCCTCCTGATTGAACATAAAAGTCAAAGCCAGGATAATTATCAGTACTTTTTAATATCTCTTCCATACTTAAAGAAATATCTAATTCATAAACTCCAGGATTTAAGACGTCTCCATTAACAGAATAAAACCTAGTATTACCATATTCTCCTTTATCAATCTTGCTAGCATAATAAAAGGTCTCAACATTATTAACTAGGGTTGGATAATCAAACAATCCTTTTTCTGCTAAATATGGAGGTTTGAATCTTGGCTCAGCTCTTTTACCTTCTATTGATTCGCATAAAGCACTTTCTTCTCCGCCAATATATCCACTTTGTTTTTTAAATAGTTTGATCTTTTTATTGCCAATGATTTTCTTTAATTTACTGGAATATTTAGAATAATAATCCTTATTTAAATAAATATATGCTTCGAGTGCTTCTACTTCATTCATTGCTAAAACAATTCCACTAATTAATTCTTCTGGATAATTTTTAATAATATGTTCATCCTTAAAAACACATGGTTCTCCTTCAGAGGCATTACAAACCACATATTTCTTTTCTCCTTTTGCTTTTTTAACTAAATCCCATTTTAAATAAGTGGGGAAACCAGCTCCACCACGACCCAAAAGATTAGATTCTTTAAGTTTAGAAATAATTGTCATAGCTGGATTATACCATATTCGTTTCTAAAAAATCAATCATTGCCAAACAATCATAAAAATAGTATTATATATCCATATGAAACAAGAATTATTTATCCTTCCTTTTGATCATCGCTCTTCCTTTATTAGAGATGTATTAAAAGTACAGGGAAAACCTAATAAAAAACAAAAAGAAATTATATCTTATCTTAAAGAAACTATTTTCCTGGGATTTCTTGATTATGCTAGAAACAAGAAAAACTTTGGAATACTAGTTGACGAAGAATATGGAACAGAAATAATCAAGAGAGCCAAAAAAGAAAAAACTATTGTTTCTGTTTCTGCTGAAAAAAGTGGTAAACAAGAATTTGAATTCGAATATGGAAATAAGTTTAAAGAACATATTAAAAAATTTGAGCCTGACTATGTTAAAATTCTAGTAAGATACAGTCTTGCAAATGATAATAAAAAGCAACTTACTAATTTTAAAAAGCTTGATCAGTTCTGCAAAAAAAACAACTACAAAATACTTTTTGAGCTGTTAATAAAGGAGAAAGCAAAATCAGATAAAATAATTAAGGAGATAAGAACATCAATTGAGCCTGATATTTGGAAACTTGAAGGAGACAATAATTGGAATAAAATAATTAAATCCATAAACAAAAACTCTAGAATAATAATGCTAGGTAGAGGAGAAAATACAAAAATGGTTGAAAAATGGATTAAAAACGCTAAACAACACAAAGAAATTATTGGCTTTGCAATTGGAAGAACAATATTCTTTAAT
>JAGOOU010000025.1 GCA_017992335.1 Candidatus Parcubacteria bacterium
AAACCTCTTTTTTTAAGTTTTAAACGAACAAACTACGAGAAATTCTCGTAGCTCTTTTATACATAAAAAAGTGATAATCGTCAAACTATTTAGGAGGCTGTAATTCTTCTATTTCTACAAGCACGTCATGATATTCATCTATGTTCTCTAGAACCAATCCTGCGCCCCTAGCTACTGCTGTCATAGGATCTTCAACAATATAGCAAGGCATTTTTGTTTCTTTGGTAATCATTTTATCTAAACCTCTTAATAAAGCGCCTCCACCAGCAAGACAAATTCCTTTCTTCATTATGTCTGATAATAGTTCTGGAGGAGTAAGTTCTATTGTATTTTTAATTTCTGAAATTATTTGATTAATAGATCTATCCATTGCCTTTTTAACGTCTAATTGATTAATTGTTACTTCTTCTGGAAGACCAGTAACTAAATTCCTTCCTCTCATTGGCATTTCTTTAATTTCATTTTTTGCAGGTTCTTTTTCAAAGAAAACAACACCAATACTAATTTTAATTCTTTCTGCTGTTCTTTCTCCTATTAATAATTTATACTTTTCCTGAGCATAATTAATAATATCTTGATTCAGTTTATTTCCAGCAATCCTTAAACTTTTAGAAACCACAATTCCTCCCAAAGAAATAACAGCGACCTCGGTTGTTCCTCCTCCAATATCAACCATAAAATTGCCTGCTGGTTCATGAACCGGCATTCTTGCTCCAATAGCTGCTGCCATTGGCTCTTCAATTAAAAACACCTCTCTTGCTCCTGCTGATTTTGTAGCATCAATTACTGCTTTTTTCTCTACTTCAGTTACCCCAGAAGGAATACCCACTATGACTCTGGGTTTTAATACATAAAACTTCTCTTGGGTTGCTCTTTGAATCAAATATCTTAACATTTGTTCTGTTACTTCGAAATCAGAAATAACACCAGATACCAATGGTTTAATTGCAACAATATGTCCAGGAGTCTTGCCTACCATTTTTTCTGCTTCTCTTCCTATTGCTAAAACTTGATTGGTTTTTTTGTTAACCGCAACAACTGATGGTTCAGATAAAATAATTCCCCTACCCCTAACATAAACAAGACAGTTTGCTGTCCCTAAATCAATTGCTATATCCTGAGACAATCCTGAAATAAACTTACTTAAAGAATCTTTCCACATTTTTTATTAAATCTTTAATGTTTATTAATTCAACTTTTTCTTTGCCCCTCATTTTGATTTCCACATTATCTTTTCCTGTTTTCTTGCTTGCAACTATCCTCAAGGGAGTTCCTATCAAATCACAGTCATTGAACTTCTCTCCTGCTGTTTTGTCTGATCTGTCATCGTATAATACTTCATAATTTTGATTTTGTAAAATCTCGTAAATTTTCTCTGAAATTTCTCTATTATCTAAATCAATCAAATGAATTTGAAAAGGAGAAACTTCCTTGGGCCAGATTATTCCTTTTTCATCATTTGATATTTCAACAATTGCGCCCATAGCTCTTGTAATTCCAAAACCATAACAACCCATTAATATTTCTTTGCCTTTTTCGTTCGTTAAATTAAATGGCTTTGAATATTTTTCATGAAGCTTAAAAATATTGCCTACTTCAATTGCTTTTTCTTCTTTAAATTCTTTAGCGTGACAATTTAAACATTCGTCTTCTTTTATTTCTTTATTAATCACAGTGCCACAATTATTACATATATATACAATATCTTCTCCTGCATTAGTTATTGTTTGAAACTCATGAGAATATTTTGAAAAAGTTCCACCAGAAGCTAAGGTTAAATATGTTTTTTCTTTGAGCCCACATCTTTCATAGATTTTAAAATATGCTTCTTTGACTTTTTCATAATATATATCTAAATCGCTTTCATCATCGTGAAAAGAATATAAGTCTTTCATAATAAACTCTTTGCCCCTTAATAATCCTGATTTGGCTCTTGGCTCGTTTCTAAATTTAGTCTGGATTTGATAAACATACTTTGGTAAATCTTTATGAGATAAAATATATCTTTTCATTAAAGGAGTAATAATTTCTTCATGGGTCCAACCTAAGCCTAGTTCTTCTCCTTTAATTTTAAACATTTCTTTTACTTCCCATCTTTGCGTTATTTCCCAGTTTTCTTTTGGATGAAGAGCGGGCATTAATATTTCTTGAGCCTCAATTGCATTCATTTCTTCTCTCACTATTCTTTCAATATTTTTAATTACTCTTAATCCCAAAGGAAGTAATGTATATACTCCAGAAGATAATTTATCAACAAAGCCAGCCCTAACTAACAATTGAGCGTTTAGGCTTTTTTCATCTTTTGGTACTTCTTTAAATGTTTTTGTAAAAAGATTGGATTGTTTCATATTTTATTTAAAAATAATATCTTTAAATTGAAAAAAGTCTTTAAAAATAATAACAATTGCTAATCCAATCAAGAAATACATTCCAAAAGTCTCTATTTTTATTTCTAACTCCTTAGAAAAAATCTTCTTATTAAACATTGCTAATATGATAAATAAAAATTTAGCTCCATCTAAGGCTGGCAAAGGAAGAAAATTAGAAAGAGCTAATCCCAATGAAAGAATAGCAATTAAATTGACTATTTGAAATAATCCGTCTTGAGCCATTACTTTTGTCACTGCATAAATTCCAACTGGTCCAGTCATTGAATAACTCAATGGTTCTGCTGTTTTGTTTTTAAAAGAATAAGAAATCAATTCTCCTAATACATTGATTGAATAATCTAAAATATTAATAGAATGAGCTACGCCTGAAAATAATTTATTATCCTTATAATCAATAATGGATATTTCTCCAAAAGAAACCCCTAATGGCTTATCTTTGTCGTCTGACAACTGAATCGTAATGTTTCTGATTTCCTTGCTTTTAATATCCATTAAACTTAAAGAAACCTCTTTGCCAACATTATTATCAATCTCTTGGTCAAATTGGTCTGAACTTAATATTTTTTGATTGTTCAAAGAAATTATTGCTTCTTTTGCATTTATACCAGCTTGTGCGGCAGGAGTATTTTCATAAACCTTAGTTATATAAGGATATTTTTCTTGATCTCCAAAAGGAAAAGAATAGTCAGATAAAATCATATTCTGAGACATCTGAAAAGAAGAAGAAAAAAGTAAGACGTAAAAAAGAATAAAAGCAAAGAGTACGTTCATGAATATTCCTCCTAAACAAATCAGCGATTTTGCTATTGGCCCTTTGGATTCATAACTCTGGGGATCTTTGTCTTTTTCATCATCAATTTCATCCATGCCATATATTTTATTCAGCCCTCCAAAAGGGATTGCTCCAATAAAATACTCTGTACCATCTTTAACTTTTTTCCATATTTTAGGAGGAAACCCTATTCCAAATTCCTCAACCCTAACGCCTGTTTTTTTAGCAAAAAAGAAATGACCAAATTCATGGACTATAACCACACTACTTAAAACTATTGCAAATATTATTAAATCTAAAATTAACATATTGTTATACTTCTAATTCTTTTTTCTTTCTTTCTACCATTTCGTCTATTTTCTTATTATACTTTTCAATCATTTCCTGAAGCTTGTCTTTTGATCTAAATTTATCATCTTCTCTAATCAATCCTTCTCTTGTTTTTTCTTGTATTTCTGACCAGGCTTCATCTCTAAATTTTCTCATTGTTTGTTTAGCTCCTTCTTCTGTTTGAGAAATCGCTTTAGCTAATTCTTTTCTTAATTCTTCTGACATGGCAGGAAGATTAATGATAATATTTGGACCTTCAACAATTGGAGATAATCCCGAAGCTTCTCTTAATAAAGCTTTTTCAATTGATTCAATGTATGATCTATCCCACGGTTGAATCATTATTTGTCTTGGCGAAGGAATTGATATTGCTCCCAATTGTTTAATTGGAAGCATTTCTCCAAAACAATCTGCTTTAATTTCTTCAATTAGTGCTGGCGAAGCTCTTCCTGTTCTAACTGAAGATAACTTTTTTTGAACAAAATCAACTGCTTTTTCAAGTTCAGGTTCTATTTTTTTAATTATTTCTTCGTGCATATTTTTATATTCTTAATAATAAATTTTCTAAAACCAACCTTTTGTTTGCATTGGTAGAATTAATTAAATATCTTGTTTTATCAACATATTTAATCAGCTCTTTTATTTTAATCAAACTCTCTCCTTTATTTGCCATCATTATCATCTCTCTTCTAAAATACCTTTGCCAGATATCCATTATTTCATCAATATTTTCTAGCTCTGATATTTCTTTAGCATAATTGAATCTTTGATAATAATCAACCCTTGATAAAGAAGAGATTTTTTTAATGGCTTCGTTAAAAATCTCTATTTTTTCTGGATTGTTAAAATAATCTATTGCTTTGCCTATCTGCCCTGAAGAAATAAGAGAGATCTCTTTTGCTTTTTCCTTTTTTGCTCCTAGTTTAATTAAATATTTTTCTATTTCCTCTCTCCCAACTAAAGAAAATTTAACTTCTTGAACCCTAGATAATATTGTTCCTAAAAGCATAGAAGGAAAAGGAGTTATTAAAATTAATACAGAATTTCCTCTCGGTTCTTCTAATGTTTTTAAAAAAGCATTTTGCGCATCTTTTTTCATTAAATGAGCATTATCAATAATTCCTATTTTAAATTTATGGTTATATGGCTTTAAGGAAAGTTTCTCTTGTAGACTTCTTAGCTCTTCTATTTTAATAATATTATCTTCTGGACTAAGAATTATAAAATCTGTATTAATGTCCCCTTCTAATAAATTCTTACTAAATTCAATGGCTATTTCTTTTTTTCCTATCTTGTCTGGGCCAGAAAAAAGAATAGCATGAGGAATATTTTGGCTTGAAGCAAGCTTTGACAATATTTCCTTTTGTTTTTCGTGACCAATAATTTCCATTATTTTATTCTTTTAATATCTGCTCCTAATTTAGATAATCTTTCTTCTATTTTTTCATATCCCCTATCTATTTGGTAAACATTTCTAATTGTTGTTTTTCCTTCAGCAATAAGACCAGCGATAATGAGTGATGCCCCTCCTCTCAAATCAAACGATCCTAAATCAGCTCCATATAATTTTGTTACACCATTAATTGTTGCTCTGTGAGGGTCAGAGAAAAAAACATCTGCTCCCATTTTCATTAATCCATCTAAATATCTTAACCTGCCCTCAAATAAAGGATCGTGAATTAAGGTTACTCCTTTTGTCTGAGTGGCAAGCACTCCTAATACAGACAATAGATCTGAAGGAAAACCAGGATAAGGTAAACTTTGGATCTTTTTAATTATCATATTCTTTGAAGGGAGGACATGAACATCAACTATCCCTCCTTTTCTATTTTTAATTTCAAATTTAGCCCCACAATCTTCTAATTTTTTTAAAGGAAACTCTAAGAATTTATACTCAACATTTTTTACTAAAACATCTCCTTGGGTAGCCAGGGTTAAAATTATGAAAGTTCCAGCTTCAATTGGATCATACATTAAAGAATGCTTAAAGCCTTTAATTTTTGAATTGCCTTTAATTTTTAAGGTGTGATTTCCTGCTCCGGAAATCTTGATTCCCATTTTCTTTAATACTTTAGCTAATTCTTGATTAGGATAATCAGCATCTGCTATTTTGATTGTTATTTCTTCTTTAATCTTTGAAGCATAAAGCATTATATTAGAAGTAGTAGTAACGCTAAATTCATCTAAAATAACAATATTGTCTTTTATTTTTTCTGGACCAGTTAAAATAAACTTATCCTTCTTCTCTTGAATACTTACTCCTAATTGAGAGAAAGCGTCTAAATGAGTATCAATGGGCCTTACCCCGATTATACAACCTCCTGGCTGAGGAAGAACTGCTTTATTAAATCTTGCAAGCAAAACCCCCATTAAAAGAACCGCTCCTCTAAATTTTAAAACAATATCATATTTAATTTTTTTAGGATCAAGATTTTTTGCATTAATCTTTACTTTTCTTTTTCCAATCCATTCAACTTTTACTTTCATGCTTTCGAAAATTTCTAACAATCGATAAACATCTTCAATCAATGGGACGTTATCAATAATACAGTCTTCTTCGGTTAACAAGGTAGCAACTAAAACAGGGAAAGCAGCATTCTTTGCTCCAAAAGCAGAGATCTCTCCTTGGATTTTGTTTTTACCTATGATTACCAGTTTTTCTTCCTTGTCCATAATTATTTCTTAGACATAACGCTTTTCTTATAAACATCAAGATTATCTAAAACAACCCCTGTTCCTTTAGCAACACAACTTAAAGGATCGTCAGCAATAAAACAAGGAACCCCAGTTGCAATTGAAATTGAAGAAGCGATATTCCTTAAACAAGCACCTCCTCCAGCCACAACCATTCCCTTATCCATAATATCAGCTGATAATTCAGGTGGAGTTTCTCTTAATACGTTCTTAACGCATTGAATAATTTCCTTTAAGGGCTCATTAATTGCTGTACAAATTTCATTAGATGTTATTTTTATTGTTTTTGGCAATCCTAAAATCAAGTCCCTTCCTCTAATCTCCAGTATTTTAGGCTCTTTTTCAGTTATTGCTGTTCCAATTTTCATCTTTATTTCTTCTGATGTTTGCTCTCCCACAGCTAAATTATGCTTTTCTTTAATAAAATCAGCAATTGCTTGATCTAATTTATCTCCAGCCACTCTCAAAGACTGAAAAGTGACTATTCCCCCCAAAGAAATTACTGCAACCTCAGTTGTTCCTCCTCCAATATCAATAATTAAATGACCTGACGAAGAATTGATTGGAATACCAGCTCCAATAGCTGAAAGAACTGGCTCTTTAGCTAGAAATACTTCTTTTGCTCCAGCAAGCATACCTGATTCTATAACAGCTCTTTTTTCTGTAGAAGTTATTCCAGCTGGAACACCGATTAAAAGCTCTGGTTTAAAAAATCTATTTATTCCTGTATTGACTTTGGTTATAAAATGCTTGAGCATTGCCTGAGTGGTTCTGTAATCAGCAATAACTCCTTCTTTAAGCGGTCTATAAACCTTGATATTGTCTGGTGTTCTTCCTATCATTTCTTTAGCTTCTTTTCCTACTGCTAAAACCTTATTCTCTGTTAAAGAAACAGCAACCACAGACGGTTCGTTTAAAACAACCCCTTTGTTGGGTATGAAGACTAATGAGTTTTTTGTTCCTAAATCAATTCCAATTTTCATATAAGTCATTCTAGCCAATAAAATTTAAATTTGCAAGTCCGCATAAAAACACAAAATTAGGTGCTTGATTTTTATTAAAATTTGTATAACAATAGATAAAAATGAATAAATTATTAGTTAAAAAAATAGCTTTTTTCAGTTTAGTGATAATATTCCTGATTGTTGCTCCAATGCTTATACTTGATGCTCAAGGATATGGTTTTGATTTTAAGAAAAAAGAATTTGTAAAGTTTGGGGCAATAAGTATTAAATCATCTATTACAGATGTTAGTATTTTTATTAATGGAGAATATAAAAACAAGACCTCTACTTTTGCAAGAGAATTATTAATTCAAAAATTGATTCCTGGAGAATATAAAATAAGCGTTGAGAAAGAAAATTATCATCC
>JAGOOU010000026.1 GCA_017992335.1 Candidatus Parcubacteria bacterium
TATACTTGCATTCTTGTTTTTATTTGTTCCAGTTTCTTCAACAGAAACAGTGCAAACAAGAAACATAAGTCTCATAGCATTAAAAGACTCTGTTCTTCCAAGTGGAACATTTTTCCTCGGCACAGGAACAATTGATAATTCCTTTTACTATACATACAACTACATGGAGGGAGATCGTCTCATACCAGGAATTATCAAATATGATGCAAACGTCAACATTTACCCAAGTAGAACAGACAACAAAGCAAACATATATTATTATAGGTCAATTACCATCAGAGATTTAAGTAAATTTCCTCTGAACTTCATCTTTCATGGCCATTCAGGAAAAACAGAGGGAAGCACTTGGATAGAAATTCATTTACCCCCAGATAGTATTGTGCACGGAGCAAAACTTGATGCTCAATAACTTTTTTATATAAGCACCTTATACGGTGCTTTTAATTTATCAATCATCATTCTTGACTGATAAAAACATTGTGGTATAGTTTAAACAATGATTACAGAAAGACAAAAACAAATATTAGATTGCTTGATTAGAGAACACATAAAAACAGCTGAACCTGTTGCTTCTGATTTTCTTTCTAGAAAATATGATTTTGGATTATGCCCCTCAGCAATAAGGCTAGAACTTCAATCTTTACTAAAACAAGGCTATTTAGAACAGCCTCATACTTCAGCAGGTAGAGTACCAACAGATAAGGCCTACCGACTTTTTGTTAATAATATTTTAGAAAAGGAGAACAAAGAAAGAGAAAAACTAAAAAGATTATATGAAAACGAATTTAAGATAGCTGCTGATTTAACAAAACATTTAGCTGAAGCTTCTTCTGTTTTCTCAATGATGCATTTTTTAAACAAAGAACTATATTGGCAAGCTGGCTGGGAAGAACTTTCCAAAGAACCTGAATTCAGCAATCAGGAATTTTTGTCTGAATTTGTTAATTTTATAGATGACTTTGATAAGAATATTAAAAACTTAAAAATGAACACTACTATTAATATTTTCATTGGCAAAGAAATTCCTGCTCCCAAAACACATAATTTAAGCTTGATCTGTTCTAAGATTAATATTAATAATTATGATTCGCTCATTTTCCTTATTGGACCTAAAAGAATGAATTACGATAAAAATATCCGTTTAATGAACTCATTAAATAATTTCTTAGAAAACCTATATGAATAATGAAGAAATAAAAAAACAATTAGAAGAGTGTGAAAAGAAAAAACAAGAATACTTTTCTGGGTGGCAAAGAGAAAAAGCTGACTTTATTAATTACAAGAATAAAGAAAGTGAAAGAATGGCTAATTTGATTGAAATAATCAAGGAAGATATTTTTTCAAAAATTCTTCCCATTATAGATAATTTTACTTTAGCGGAAAAAGCAATTAATAAAAAAGACAAAAATACTGAAGGACTACTTTTAATCAAAAAACAATTAGAAGATATTTTGAAAAATGAAGGAGTAGAAGAAATACCTTGCGATAAATTCAATCCCTGCATGCACGAAGCAATAGAAGAAATAGACGGAAACGAGGAAAAGATAGAAGAAATACAAAAAGGATATAAATATAACAACAGAATAATGAGACCAGCAAAGGTCAGGGTACATAAAAATAATAATAAACAATAATATGTCATTAATCCCTTTTAAACAAATATTTGATGATGAGTTAATGAAATCATTTGAAGAGACTCCCAATTCTTTTAAAATGAATTTATACGAAACAGAAAAAGAAATTATTGCTGAAGTAGAAGCCCCAGGATTTAGCCTAAAAGACATTGATATTGAGGTAGGGGACACTTCATTAAAAATCGAAGCAAAAAAGAAGGAGGAAAAAGAAGAAAAAGGAAAAGGATATTTTAGAAAGGAATTAAGTAGCGGATATTACAAAAGAGTTATTATTTTACCTGATGTTGTATTGAAAGATAAAGTAAGGGCTGATTATTCAGAAGGGATTGTCAAAATAATCATGCCAAAAATAAAGAAAAAGGGGACTACTAAAATTAAAATAAAATAGCACTCTTGACATCTGAGTGCTAATCAGATAATATATCCATATAACAATAATTCTTATTTAAAACATGACTAAAGTACTAGGCATTGATTTAGGAACAGCTATAACAAAATACGCTTCAATAGTAAATGGGGAACCAAAAGCTATTGAAAACAGAGAAGGATCTATCTTAACTCCTTCTGTTGTTGCTATAACCAAAGGAGGAGAAAGAGTAGTGGGAATTCTTGCACAAAGGCAAGCTATTACTAATCCCAAGAACACTGTTTCTTCTGTCAAAAGATTTATTGGCAGAAGGTTTTCTGATCCTGAAGTACAAAAAGAATTAAAACTATTATCTTACGAAACAAAAGAAAGAAGCGATGGAGGAGTTGAAGTTAAAATGGGGGACAAATGGTATACGCCCATTGAAATTTCTTCAATGATATTACAAAAGATCAAAGCTGATGCTGAAGAAAAGCTAGGAGAAAAAATAACTAATGTAGTAATTACTTGTCCTGCTAATTTTGACGATTCTCAAAGAAAAGCAACTAAAGCAGCTGGAGAAATAGCTGGATTTAATGTTTTAAGAGTTATTAATGAACCAACGGCTGCTGCTTTAGCTTATGGATTTGGAAAAAAAGAAGCTAAAAAGATTCTTGTTTATGATTTTGGAGGAGGAACTTTCGATGTTACTATTCTTGATGTATCTCCTGACACAGTAGAAGTCTTAGCCACAGGGGGAGAAACTCATTTAGGAGGAAATGATTTTGATCAAAGAATAATTGATTGGATTTTAAATGAATTTAAAAAAGATCAAGGAATTGATTTGAGCAAAGACCCTCTTGCTCTTCAGAGATTAAAAGAGGCTGCTGAAAAAGCTAAATCAGAATTATCTTCTGCTTTTGAAACTAACATTAATCTTCCTTTTATTACTTCTGATGCTGATGGTCCTAAACATTTAGATTACAAATTAAGCAGAGCTCAATTTGAATCAATGAACAAAGATTTAGTTGAAAGATCAATTGAAAGAGTTGATAAGACCCTAAAGGAAATAAAATTAGATAAAAACCAAATTAATGAAGTAATTCTTGTTGGAGGAACAACCTTAATTCCTTTAATCAGAGAAAAAGTAAAAGAATATTTTGGCAAAGAGCCTAACAAATCAATTAATCCTGAAGAAGTAGTAGCTGTTGGTGCTGCTATTGAAGCTGAGATATTAACTGCTAAACAAGAAGGAAGAACTCCAGAAGGAGACATTAAAAGCGTTCTTCTTTTAGATGTTTTACCTTTATCCCTTGGAATTGAAACTTATGGAGGAGTAAGTACTCCTATGATTGCTAAAAACACTACTATCCCTACTTCTCAATCACAAGTATTTTCTACTGCTGCTGACAATCAAACCTCTGTTGAAATTAATGTCTTGCAAGGAGAAAGACCAATGGCAACTGATAACAGGTCTTTGGGCAAATTCATTTTAGATGGCATTGCTCCTGCACCAAGGGGGCTACCTCAAGTCGAAGTGAAATTTGATATTGATGCTAATGGAATTTTAACTGTTGTTGCCTCTGATAAAGCAACTAGCAGATCTCAATCAATCAAAGTTGAAGGATCAATCGGATTATCAAAAGAAGAAATAGAGAAAATGAAAAAAGAAGCAGAAGTTCATGCTTCTGAAGATGAAAAGAAAAGACAATTGATTGAAACAAGAAATATTGCTGAAAACCTAATCTATACTTCAGAAAAAACATTAAAAGACATGGCTGACAAAATTCCTGCTGACATAAAAAAAGAAGTGGAAGACAAAGCTAATGATTTGAAAAAGATTAAAGAAAGTGATAGTATTGATGATATTAAAAACAAAACTGATGCCTTGTCTCAAGCTCTTCAAAAGATTGGTTCTCAAATGTATCAGCAAGGACAAACCCAAAAGCAAGGAGATGTTCCTGAAGCAGAAACAGAAGAAAACAAGGAATAATTTAAATGCAAAAAGATTATTACAAAATTCTAGGAGTATCTAAAAGCTCTTCTCAAGAAGAAATAAAAAAAGCCTACTATAATCTAGCTCATAAATTCCATCCTGACAAAGGAAGCGGAGATGAAGAAAAGTTTAAAGAAATAAACGAGGCTTATCAAATTCTTGGGGACAAAGATAAAAGAGCTCAGTACGATAGATTTGGAACCACTGGCAATCAAGGCTTTGGTGGTTTTCAAAATACTAATTTCAATTGGGAAGACTTTGCTGGATTTGATGGAATTGAAGATATTTTTGAAATGTTTGGCGGAGGTGGATTTAACAGACATAAAGAACAAGATCTAAGAAAGGGTTCTGATTTAGAATTGATATTGGAAATTCCCTTAGAATCAGTCTTAAAAGACCAGAATAAAGAAATTGAAATATCTAAAATGGTCAAATGTTCTAGATGTGATGGATCTGGAGCTGAACCAGGGAGCAAAGTAAAAGAATGTTTTACTTGCAGAGGTAGTGGAAGAGTCCAACAAATCAAGAAAACAATTTTGGGAACATTTACTCAATATACAGTTTGCCCTGAATGTGGAGGAGAAGGAAGTAAGCCTGAAAAGCCTTGCAATGTTTGTCATGGAGAAGGAAGAATTAGAAAAGAAGAAACAATATCAGTAGAAATACCTGCAGGTGTTGACAATAACCAAGTAATTAAGGTAAAAGGAAAAGGTGATGCTGGAAAAAGAGGAGGCAAGCCAGGAGACCTATATATCAGAATATTAATTAAAAATCATGCTCTTTTCAAAAGAAAAGGTGATGATATTTATTTAAAAAAGAACATTGTTTTCTCCCAAGCAGTTTTAGGAGACAAAGTATCAATTCCAACTCTTGAAGGAAAGGATATTATTATGAAAGTACCTCAAGGAACCGAATCAGGAAAAACATTAAAAATTTCAGGTAAAGGAATTCCTCATTTCAGAGGCATGGGTAGGGGAGATATGTATGTTCAATTAAACATTGATACTCCTCAAAAATTAACAAGAAAACAGAAAGAACTCCTTGAAGAATTAAGAAAGCAAGGGTTATAGGCCCCAATAGCTCAGTTGGTAGAGCAACAACCTTTTAAGTTGAAGGTCACAGGTTCGAGTCCTGTTTGGGGCACCAAGATTAAACTTTATTTTACTGACCAAAATGCATTTTTAAAAAAAATGTATAATTCGGTTTATAGATTAAAAAATAATTATATGTTAAAATAATGTATAATAAATTATTAATTATTAAAATATGAAAAATAAGCTTGTAATCATTGTTTTAATTATTTTAGTTATCGTAGGGGCTACAATAATCGGTTTTTATTTTAATAAACAGCCTGCTAATTCTTTTGGAAATAATGCACTCCTAAATCAAAACGAAACAAATAATCAAATAAGTGGAGGGGAGCCTCAAAACAAATTAATAACAGATGATTTTGAAATTATTCTACCAGCTGGTTGGCAAAAAACTGAGCCCCCAATAGGATCTTCAGCAATGGCCATTAAGATGGATGAAAACCTTAATGATACTGCAGCCCAGAAAATCAATTTTAGAACTTATTTTGCTGTAAGTTACGAAACAACGCAAGGAAAAAGTTTAAATGAATACATGCAAATTTTAAAAAACCAATTACAGCAAACTGTTTCTGGTATTACTTTCACGCAAGAACATGATGTTGTTATAAACAACAGAACAGCCAAAGCATTCGAAGCAAACTTTAATCAAAAAGAGGTTGATTTTAAAGTTTTAATGGTTGTGATCAAAGGTTTAAATGATGATGTCTGGGTAATCTCCTTTAATACTCTCCAAAGCACTTGGAACGAATATCAGGAAACATTTTCTAATATCGCTAACAGTTTTAAGTTAAAATTAAAAGATTAAATCTCAAAGCTTGACTTTTCAATATAAATCATTATTATTCAATTAGTCCCTTGGACGTGATTACCGTGATTACCTTGAAAAAAAAGATTCTAGCAATCTTGTGTATTTGTGCTTTAGCCTGTGTTATTTTTTCAGGATGCACTCAAAGTTCTCCTTCAGAATCGTTTACAGAGCAAAAAACATGCACTGGAACAATTAAAAATATTATTTATAATCAAAGAACAGGTAGTTCCCCCATAATTTATCAAATTATTCTTGAAGATGGAACTTGGATGATAACCCAAACAGAAGAAAGCTATACAAGAACAACAATTCATAATGAAGATACAGATACGGTTATAAGTAAAGACGTATGTTTCAAATGTCTGAAAATAGGTCATACCTATGAAATGAGCTTCAAAAGAATCGATTCTCAAGCTTGGATGCTATATAATATTAAAGATGCTTAAAAAGCATTCTTTTTTTATACAACAATCCCTATTTATTTCAATATTGACTTGTGTGTTTATAAGATGTATTATATAGCCAGTCCCTTTAGGACGTGGTTATTATGAAAAAAAAGCTTACTATTAGCTTAATGATTTGCTTTTTGACAATTGCATTTTGCTTATTGTCAGGATGTACGAGCACTGAAGGAGAACAAACAAGCCTTATGCAGGCTTCTATGATCAAGGCAATTCCCAAGACCGAAGAGTCTTCACCAACAGTGGTTCCTACTGAAGAGGTTCCTGTTCAGCCAGTTTATGCTGAAGAAGAAACCTATGTTGGAACACTAATCGGACTTGACTATTGCCCCAAAAAATACGCTGACAAAGAAACCGTTTGTGTTGAGTTTGAAGATGGTAGACAAATGAAATTGCAATTCTTAGAAGACTATTTAAAGGGAGGATATCCTAACTATAAAGAAACAAAAACGACTATAATTATAGTCAGCGAAGATGTATATTTCTCCTATGCACAAATGGATTTGGAGTACAAAATACACCTGAAAAAACTTGAAGAAGGATTCTGGCTAATGGACGGATTTGAGGAGAATGCTTAGTAATAGCATTCCCTTTTTATTTTAGAAATGATATAATATTAAAATAATAATAAATAAAAAAATTATGAAAGGATATGTTTCAAATATTGAGAAGCTTACTCTAGAGAACGGAAAATTCAGAGAAGTTCTCTATACTGCTCCTCATAGTCAATTAGTTTTAATGAGTCTTGCTCCAGGAGAAGACATTGGAGAAGAAACTCACACTCTTGATCAGTTCTTTAGAATTGAAAAGGGTAAAGGTAAAGCAGTTTTAAATGATATTGAATATGAATTAGAAGATGGTTCAGCAGTAGTTGTACCAGCAGGAGTAAAACACAATATCATTAATGTTTCTTCAGAAGAACCATTAAAGCTTTATACTATTTACAGTCCAGCTGAACACAGAGACGGCGTAATTCATCAAACAAAAGCAGATGCAATGGCTGATCATGAAGAATTTGACGGAAAGACAACTGAAGAGTAATATTTAAACAATCCTAAATATTAGGATTGTAAGCGAGATTGGTACAGTGGTAGCACATCTGCTTCCCAAGCAGAAGACGCCGGTTCGATCCCGGTATCTCGCTCCATGAAAGAAATAGCTATAGACAATGTTTCTTATGA
>JAGOOU010000027.1 GCA_017992335.1 Candidatus Parcubacteria bacterium
TTCAAGTAAAGTTAAAAAACTTAATCAATGGTAGCCTTATTGCTAGAAGTATTCAACCAAGAGATTCTTTTGAAGAAGCTGATATTGAAAAAAAAGAAGCTAAGTTTATTTATCAGAACAAAGACAAATATGTTTTTTCTGAAACAGATAATCCTTCTAAGAGATTTGAACTAACTTTTGAACAGATTGGAGACAAGGCAAGGTTCTTAAAAGCAAATGAAGAAGTAGAAACAATTGTTTTTGACGATAAAATAATCAACGTCTCTCTTCCAATCAAGGTGAAGCTAAAAGTCACAGAGGTTACTCCTGGAGTCAAAGGAGACAGAGCTCAGGGAGGAACTAAAGCAATAACCATTGAGACAGGGGCTAAAATAAGTGCGCCTCTTTTTGTTGAAGAAGGAGATGTTATAGAAATCAATACTGAAAGTGGTGAATATGTTAGGAGAGTTAATGATTAACTATATTAAAAACATTTAAAGAATAGTCTTTTTTATTAAAATAATTCTTAACCAACAACCTATTCAATCCAGAATAGTAGTTTTCTTTTACCTTATCAGAGTTTATAATATCACTGTACATTCTAACTTCGTCTATTCTGCCATACATTACCCAACCAACAACATATCCAATTCTAATATCAGTATTTCCTAAAATATCTCCTGTTATTAAAGATATATCAAGCGACGAAGATTGTTTTTTAGAATTAATATACCCATATATTTTTTTAGTAGAAAGCCTGTCAAAAACAATAACCACATGGGTCCACTTATTTAATAATTGCTCTGGTTTACTGCCATTGTCAAAACTTAATACAGAATCAATACGATTTGTGCCATCATTGATAACAATATTTACACCAGAAGAAGAATATGCATGGCCTATTTCCCAGCCTTTATTGCCATTTACATAAGAATTAGCATCCCCTATTGGAGCAAAAGTCCTTGGATAAGTATAGTCTTTGTGATAAAACCAACCCTCAACAGTCCAATTACCACTTCTCGGAAAAAGATTTTGATTGAGAGTTATATAATCACTATCAAAATCAATACATTTATTAGAAACACAATCTGACGCTCCTTTAATGATTGGATTTCCACTAATTGCAGTTGCATTATTGTTTCCCCATGAATCAAAAGCATCGTTTATTGTTGCAACCCCATCAATATTAGTGGGGCCTTCAAATTTCCATTCTGAAACAAGGCTTGTCAATAAAGAATCTTTTAAAGAACTAGAGAATGCTTTTGATTTAGCAATATTGGCGCTATTAGTAATCGAGTCTACTCCAACAAGAATAAAAGCAGAAAGAACTCCCACTACAACTATCACTACTAATATTTCAATTAGAGTAAAAGATTTATTCATTGATTTACTATATCAGATTTTAATTCTGTTAATCTTTGATTAAATTCATTTAGAGCAATATTTTTGTTTTTCAATAACTTACTTAATCCTAAATAATAGTTTTCCTTTATTTTAGATAAAGATATTGGATTATTATATATTCTAACCTCATCAATTTGGCCCGAAAAAGATCTTACGTTTGCATAAAAACCGCCTATTGTCATTGGCTCATTATTTGTCGGAGGATTTACAGTTATAGGAACAGTGTTGCCTTTTTGTATACTATTTAAATATAATTTCATATATCCTCCTCCAGCTGTCCCAACAATGTGAATCCATTTTCCGTGAAGACCACTTATTGAGGTTGTAATTCCTACCCATGTTTCTGATGGATTTCCTGTTCCTATTAAAAAAACCGCGCTATCTCCAACGTTATTAATAAAAATACCGCCCGGAGATGCACTATAGTAGTCATTCGTTCTTTTATTAATCACTCCCTGATAATCATTTCTATATACTGGCATTATCCAAGCCTCTAGAGTAAAATTCTCTGTTCCAAAAATTTCATCTAAGCTAATGCTATCAGGAATAGAAAAAGTATCTCCTATTCCGTCAAAAGCAATGCATTTATTTGATAGGCAATCTCCTTTAATATAAGGATTTCCATTAAGAGCATTAGAATTATTTGTTTTCCAAGAATCAGTAACATCAGAAGTTGTAGCTAAAGAATCAACAGAAGTTGGTCCCTCAAACTTATATTCAGAAACCAAGCTATTTAATAAAGAATTTCGTATTGAATCAGAAAATGCTTTTGATTTAGCAATATTAGCAGAATTGGTAATTGAACTTGTCCCAACCAAAATAAAAGCAGAAAGGATTCCGATTACCACGATTACAACCAATATCTCAATTAAGGTAAAAGATTTATTCATGTGTTGCGAGATTAGATTTTAATTCTGTTAATCTTTGATTCAACTCTATCTTTGATATTCCTTTATTTTTAAATAATTTGTTAATGCTAATGTAATAATTTTCCTGTATTTGAGATGAAACGACATCGCCATTATAAATCCTAATTTCGTCTATAATGCCATTTAAAAAACAATATGCTTTACTGCTATCAGACCCAATCACTAAATCATTGATGTTACTTGTATTATTAAAATCTCTAACTAGATTATATTTTATCGCTCCATTAATATAAATAATATACCTTGTTAGGTTTATGGTCAAAACAAAATTTTTCCAGTTAAAAGTACGTCCGGTATAAAGACGTCTTTCTCTGTGATTTGTTCCACCATCATCAAATACAAAATATAAATCTTCTGGAGAACTAGCATTGCGAAGTATCCATCCAGCTGTACCAGTATTCCATCTACCCTTTGTAATTATAGCAGAAGTTGTTGATTCTATTGATTTAGCCCAAATAGACATAGTAAAAGAATCCGTACTATTAATATTAAAATTATCGTTTGTTAAAAAGCTAATATAATCACTATCACCATCCAAAGAAATACAATTTCCAGAGACGCAACCTGACTGATCTGTTATTATTTTATTTGCTGTGCCGTTATTGGTAAATAAAGTGCCTAAAATATTGCCCCAACTGTCTGGTATTGATGTTCCATTACTAGCGGTTGTCAAACTATCAAAATTCCATTGCGACACAGAGTTAGTTGATAAAGAATTCCTTAAAGAATCAGCAAATACTTTTCCTTTAGCAATATTAGCACTGTTGGTAATAGAACTCACTCCAACAAGAATAAAAGCAGAAAGAATCCCGATTACAACGATCACTACTAATATTTCGATTAAGGTAAAAGATTTATCCATGTATTACTAGATTAGATTTTAGCTCTGCTAATATTTGATTAAATTCTATCTTCGATAATCCCTTATTCTTAAATAATTTATTAACCCCAATGTAATAGTTTGCCTGTATTTGAGATAAGGAAGTCACTTGATTATATATATTAACATCATCCATAATTCCATCAAAGCTTTTAATATAATATGCTCTTCCTATTTCAAAAGCTCCATTATTAGAATAAATTTTTGTTACGGTTCCAGTTAAGGTCGGGGCTACGCTTTCCTCTTTTCCATTCATAAAAAATTTCATATCTCCAGAATTAAAAACAAAAACCATGTTTATCCAAGTATTACTTGGAGTTAATGTTTTAGATATTTTTTTCCAATTATTCCATGTTCCATCATCAGAAACTATAATTTCCATAAAATTATTACCTTGAAATGAAATTGCCCAGCTCCTATAATCTCCCCCGTCCCAATCCCACTTTCCCATAATACCGTTATTACTTAAATTACTATCTTTAATCCAAAAATTAACAGTCATAAAGTTTGTAATATTAGAGTTAACCAATCCTCCGAAACTAATATAATCATCCGTACCATCAAAAGCAATGCACTCTTCAGAAACACATTCTGAATACTCTCTCCAAGAAGGAGAAGTATAAGAGCCTCCTCCACTGCCATTCCAAGTACCATTATTTGTTCCCCATGAATCATTAGTATTATTGTCTAGTTTCCACTCTGAAATAAGGCTGGTTAACAAAGAATTTCTAAGTGAATCAGAAAATGCTTTCGATTTAGTAATATTAGCATTATTAGAAATTGAACTCACTCCAACAAGAATAAAAGCAGAAAGAATCCCGATTACAACGATCACCACTAATATTTCGATTAAGGTAAAAGATTTATTCATTGCTTAACTAGATTATGTTTTAATTCCACGATTCTTTGATTAAATTCTATTTTTGACATTCTCATATTTTTAAATAATTTATTTAAACTAATAAAATATTTTTCTTGAATTTGAGATAAAGATAATCCTGTTGTATAAACACTTGCTTCATCAATTTTTCCACTAAAAGTACTTTGTCCGAATGCAAAATTAGTGCTATTCGCTGGAAGGGTTATTTGACCAACATTTTTAGAAAGATAAAAAGCACCATTTTTATAAGCTGTCAAATAACCTTCTTTATAAGTTAAAGCTACATTAGTCCACGTGTTTAATGGTGCCAAGCCTAAAGAAACATCCATATATCTTCTTGTTCCATCATTATATATTTCCCAAACAAAACAACCAGGAACTCCTCCACTAGAATACTGCCAAAAAGAATAAGCAACCCTATTAGGAAATCCCATTATCGAATCTGTGCTAAGAGTAGAATAATTATTAATTTTTAACCAAAGTACCATTGTCACAGAATCAATAGCTCTTAATATTGAATTATTGCCACAAGTAATATAGTCATTGGTTCCATCAAATAGAATACAAGAGTCAGAGATACACTCTGAATCAGATCTCCATCCGTCGGTTGTATCAAAATTAAAGTTATTAAAAGTGCAGTTGCTCAATCCGTTCCAATAGTCTTTAGTGGTATTTTGAGTTCCACTACCATCATCAAACTTCCATTCTGAAACAAGATTGGTTAATAAAGAGTTTCTAATTGATTCAGAGAATGCTTTGGATTTAGTGATATTAGCACTATTAGTTATTGAACTCACTCCAACAAGAATAAAAGCAGAAAGGATTCCGATAACAACAATTACTACTAATATTTCGATTAAGGTAAATGATTTATTCATCTTTGAAAAACAAATTGCAAAAGCAATGGCCGTCTTTCTTTATTTCCTCAATGTGATAAATGCAAGGACAAATAATTTTCTTATCATTCTTTTTGTCTCCAGTCATTTTTCTACAAGGACAATATTTCTTCCCAAAGTTTTTTTCTCTCATAATTAATGCTCGAATTGTTCCTTCTAAAACTTTTTCATTGGGATTCAATTTAAAACCTTGCTTTTTTGCGTAAGCACTGTATTTTTTAATTAATTTTTCAATTTCTTTTTCCATGTTTAAATATTTGAATTTAACCAATTTTTAATATCTTCTTTTTCCCTAAAACCTATGAAACTGCTTTTAATCTCACCCTTATTAAACAACACGACGGTAGGGATTCTATCTATTTGAAACTTGTTAGCTGAAATAGGATTCTGATCAATATCCATTTTAAAAACATCTATTTTCCCCTCAAATTCTTTTTGTATTTCTTCAATTATTGGAGAAAGCATTTTACAAGGAGGACACCATTCAGTATAGAAATCAATTAAAACTGGTTTATCTCCATTTATTATTTCTTCAAAGTTATTATCTGTTGTTTTTTCCATATTATTCCTTTAATGCTTTAGATTATAATTATTATGTATCTATTATACCTTTTTTAATGAATCCGCGCAAGAAAAAAAGGGCTAATGCCCATTGTTATCTCTTTTCTTTTTGGCTTTCACTGAAATGCCTTTAGTTAATATCCTTTCTTCTAACCAAGGATTAATTCCCTTGTTTTCGATTCTCGCAAATCCCCTAATTACTATAGGCATTAATGCATCAATCAAATCCTGTTCGTCCATCTTTTCATGCAGCTTAATTTCAAAGCCATTAATGTTTCCACTACGAAAAGCATTAAATACCTGCCTGTAGGATCGGATAAATGCTCTAAGGACCATATTTTCCCATACTCGATTAATAAACTCTATTACATCATGGCAATCACGACATAATAGAAATTTCCTGTCACTCTCTCCAAAAACAGCTTTTTTGTAAATATGATGCTCGCTTAGAGGAACATTATCTCTTCCACACATTGGACAAATTCCAGTCCTAAAACTTTGACCGTTATTATCATTTCCATTGTTAGGATCATGTCTTCTCTTTCTACTCAACTTATCACCTCAGGGTGAAATAAAAATATGAAAATTTAAAATTACCAATTCTATTATACCTATAATCCAAAATAGTGCAAATTTGATTAGTCTAGGCTTTTCTTTATTTCCTCAAACTCATTCTCTGCTTTCTTTAATCTCTGTTTTGTTTGTTTAATTAATTCCATTGCTTCTTTAACTTTCTTTAATCCTAACTCAACGTCAAGATCTTCTTGATTTTCAAACCATTCAATAATTTGATTAAGCTTTTTAATGTTTTGATTTATATTTTCTTGTTTCATTTGTTTTTGTATTAATTATACCATCAGCAATCTCTAAGTCAATGAAATCATCTTTCTTTATTTCTTTAATTGATTTAATAATCTTTCCTGATTTTCTAGCAATTGAATATCCTAAAGCTAAATTTCTTTCTGGATTATTAATATTAATTACGCTTTCTGAATTACTAAGAATCAACTTTAAATTATTAATTCTTGCTTCAATTATTTTTGGCAACGCTTCCTTGATTTTGTATTCTAATAATTTAATTGAATCAAAAAAGGAACTTAGAAAAGAAAATATTATTGCTTCCTTTTCCTTTATTTCCCATTCTAAACCCTGCCAAGACTGATTCAATAAATTAGCTGCAGCAGTTGGAGTTGAAACCATTTTATCAGCGGCTAGAGCTAAAAGAGGTACATCTTTGTCATGACCTATGGCTACAATTAAAGGCACTTCTAGCTTAGAAGCTTCTTTAATTAATATCTCATTATTAAACGCTAGGAAAGACTCCAAAGAGCCTCCTCCACGCATTATAACAAGGCAATCAAGCTTTTCTCCTTTTACGGTTTTTAAGGCCCTTAAAAGGT
>JAGOOU010000028.1 GCA_017992335.1 Candidatus Parcubacteria bacterium
TTTCCATGAATTGATTCTGCTTTAAATCCTTTCTTTAATAATTCTTTAGATAGTTTTTCAACTCCATATTTAGTTTTTCCAAAAATAAGGACTTTGTGAAAACTATCTTTTGATAAAAGCCTGCATAGAATATCTAATTTATCTTCTCTTCCTATTCTTACTACATCTTGATTAACATTAGCTGATGATTCTTGAGTTTTAACTGAAATCTTTATCGGTTCTTTTAAAAATCTTTTAATTAATTGTTCTATTTCTTGAGGAATGGTTGCTGAAAAACAAAGAGCTTGTTTTCTCTCTGGCATTAATTCAATTAAATATTTAATGTCTTCGATAAATCCCATATCAAGCATTCTGTCTGCCTCGTCTAAAATTATTGTATCAAATGTAGACATATTTATTGATTTTCTTTGAACTAAATCTTTAATTCTTCCTGGAGTACCAATAACAAAATTATGAGATCTTCTTAAATCAGAAAATTGCTTACCCATACTTGTTCCGCCAATACAAACAACAGAAAAAATTCTTAAACCATAAGTAAAATCATTTAACTCTTTTTCAATTTGAAGAGCTAATTCTCTTGTTGGAACAACAATCATTATTTTGCTCTTTTTTAAAATTACCTTATTAATTATTGGGATTAAAAAGGCCGCTGTTTTTCCTGTTCCAGTGTTAGCAATACCCACAACATCTCTTCCTTCTAGAATTAAAGGAATAACCTTGTCCTGAATTGGGGTTGGTTCTTGATATCCTTTTTTAATAATATTTTTTTTCAAAGATTCTTCAATTTTAAAATCAACAAACTTGTGTGTTGGTACATATGGATCTTCTTCTAGAGCGCATTTGCTTGTTTGAACAAATTTTGAAACATCAATCTTGTTGCCAGAAAATTTTGATTTTCTTCGATTAAACGATCTGCCTCTGAATTTACCAGTATATCTTTTTTTAAACGTTTTATTTTGCATAAATTTAATAAAAAAACGGAAAACTCTTAAATAAAGAGATTCCGCCTTAGATCTCAATATCTTCTATACTATATTATATTTTTAAACTTTTGTCAATATTAAAGCCCTCTAATTATTGGGCTTTAACAATGCATGATCATTTGTTTCTTTGGATCAAATTTTATATTGTTTATACAATTAATGTTTTTACAATCTTGGCAATCGTAATTTTTACAATTATAACCACTATATATGCAATTTTTATTTTTGCACTTATCACATTCTTCTGTTTCTCCGTAAGCAATACAATTGCTGTTGTTACAAACAAGACAACAGCCTAAACACTTATTTAAAGATATAAAGAATGCTGGTTTCCTTTTTTCTAATTTCAACAATTTAATCATCCCCAAAGAATAACAATATTAAGTACTGCTTAATTTATATCTAATATTACTCATGTTTGTCAAATTATATAAAAAACCGCTCTTTATTGAGCGGCTTTAATACAATCATCAAAACATTTTTTTGGAACGTGTCCCTGATTAAAACAATTTTTGATACATTCTTTTTCTTTTTCTTCAAAATGCATCATTTGAGAAGGTATTGCTTTCATATCTTCCTTGTACCCTTTAAATTTATTATCAATTTCTCTATTGATAATTGGCATATCTTCTTTTTTTAAAACTTTGATGTTTTGAGCAATAAAATCATAAGTACGCTTTTCTCCCACAGCAACAACAAGATTTCCTTTTTCTATTTCTGGCAATTTTTCTTTGTCTGCTTCTGTTAAATCAATATTCCTTAATCCTTGAGGAGTTTCAACTACTAAATAATTCTCTCCTTCTTCAAGAACAATTCCTGCAATTCCTCTGTCTCTTATTTCTAAGCTTCCTTTCATTAAAAATTGATTGATTGGATGACTGGCCCTTTCTATTCTTTCTGCAACTTTAGCATAAGTTAATACTCCCCCAAAAACCATTATGAAAATAATTAAGGACATGGCAATATATCCAAATGGTCTTTTATAGCTAATATCAGTTCTGGTTATTAAATATCCAGCCAAAACAATTAGAACAATGAAAGATGCAACTAGCGCATATGGAAACGATTCAAGAAAAGCCGATATCCCCATTTTTCCAAAACTTAGATATTCGAGATTATCAGTTGCCTTCATGTAGAATAAAATGAGATTAAACAAAAGAATTGCCAAAACAACACTTAAAGTAAAAGCAGTACCCAATCCTAATCTTTCAGCTAAAAACACATACTTTGATTTAAGCTTTACTTGACCAGTCTTAATCTTTTCCATTATATTGTTTTCCAATTCTTTAGTCATGTTTTTTCTTTATTTCTTCTAATTCTTCTTTGATTAGTTTTTTTCCTCTTAAAATTAAGGTTCCAACTGTATTTTTAGGTACTCTTAAAATATCACTAATTTCTTCATATGATTTACCTTCAAAAAAGAATAATATCAAAGGTTCCCTATATTTAATTTTTAAACCGCCTAATATCTTTTCAATATCTTTCTTAAGAAAATTATTATCTATTCCGTTGTTTAAATCAACCTTTTCATCCACAAGTTTATACTCCACATCGTCCAAACATATTTTACTTGCTTTTTTCTTTTTCAAGTAATTAACTGCTTCATTATGGGCTATTCTGTATATCCATGAAGAAAATTTCTTATTCTGATCAAATCCGTAAAGGTTTTTGTATGTTTTAATAAAAACAACCTGAAGCACATCTTCAATTTCATCTTGGTCACTTATAAATTTATGCAAATAATGAGATAATTTCTTTTCGTATCGCTTTATTATTTCTATGTATATATCCTTGTTATCTTCTAAAACTTTCCCAATAATTTGCTCGTCACTTAAGTCTTGCATATCGTTCAAGCTTATCATACAATAAATCTATTACAATGCAATGCTTGAGTTTATTCCAAAAAAAACCAGCTTATTCAGCTGGTTTATCCATACCACCAAAGAATCTTCCTCCTTTATGCCATCCATTATTATCGCTTTGAAGCATTTGTATTCTTCTTTCTTTCATTTGATCAAATTCTTCTTGAGTAATAGCATTGATTCTTGCTATTTGCTCTGCTTTCCATTCTTCAAGAGTCATTGATTGCCAATTTGTAAGTTCTTCTGTTCTTTTATTCTCCATTTCTTGTTCTCTTGTTTGAATTTGTGTTTTTTGTTCATCAGTTAGAGCAATCCCAAATCTTTCTTGAAATTTTTCTATTTGTGATGTTTCGGAAGCCATAACACCAGCTATCCCAAAAGCACAAAATATTAAAGTTGAAAAAATAGATATTGCCAATAATTTCTTATTCATGTTTATTTTTATTATTTTTTATTATCCTGAGGTCCTCATTTGTTCATACAATTAACATATTGTTTTATTTCATAATTATGATATTATCGAAATATATGGAAAGAACGCTAATAAAAAACATAGCTGAAAAAGACGGAGATAAAGCCTTAATCAAAGGGCGGGTTTTTAATATTAGGAATCTAGGCAACATTCTTTTTCTTATTATCCAAGACTATACAGGAATGATTCAGGTTGTTTTTGATAAAGGAACTGAAATTAAAATCGGGGATAGTGTTATTATTGAAGGCTCTGTTAAAAAAGATGAGAGAGCTAAAGGAGGATACGAAATAAAAGGAGAAAAATTAGAAATCGCTTCTAATATTATCGAAGAGCTTCCTTTTGATTTAGCTAAGAATGATCTTAATTTAAATCTTGTTACATTACTTGATAATAGAACTCTATCCTTAAGACACCCTAAAGTCCAGGCTATTTTTAGACTTTACGATATTCTTCTTAAAAGTTATGAATCAGTAATGAGAGAAAATGATTTTGTTGAAATTAAAACCCCAAAAATACTTGGTGCTGCTACAGAAGGAGGAGCTAATTTCTTTAAAGTAAAATACTTTGAAAAAGAAGCTACCCTAGCTCAAAGCCCACAGCTATACAAACAAATAATGGTTGGGGTTTTTGAAAGAGTTTTTGAGATTGGATCTGTTTTCAGGGCTGAACCACATTTCACAACAAGACACGTTAATGAATATGTTGGCCTAGACGCTGAAATGGGTTTTATTAAAGATTATACAGATATAACTAAAACATTGACTATTGTTTTAAAGAAAATGTTTGAAATAATAGAAAAAGAAGGAAAACAATATTTAGATGAATATGGCGTTAAATTACCCTCTGTTCCAGATAAAATTCCTAGTGTTGAATTAACAGAACTTAAAAAGATAATTAAAGATGATTATGGTTATGAAATTCCAGAAGTAACAGATATTGATCCGAAAGGAGAGGAACTAGCTGGAAAATACGCAAAAAATACTTTTGGTTCTGATTTTCTTTTTATTACTCATTATCCTTGGGCTGATAGACCCTTTTATACAATGCCTGATCCACAAAATCCAGAACAAACTCTTGGTTTTGATTTATTATTTAAAGGATTAGAAATAGCAACAGGGGGACAAAGAATTCACAAATACGATGAACTAATTGCCAATATGAAAAAAAAGAAAATCAAGCCAGATGGACTTGAATTCTATTTAAACACTTTTAAATACGCCATACCTCCTCATGGAGGCTGGGGAATGGGATCCGAAAGAATTATTAAACAAATCTTAGACTTAGAAAACATTAAAGAAGCTATTCTTTTTCCTCGAGATGTTAAAAGATTAATCCCTTAGTCAATCTTTGAGCTTTCTATAATATCAACAATAATTTTATCTATATCAAAATTGTTTCTTTCTATTTCGCAAGAATCTTTTTCTGTTTCATCGTAATTTACACACTGAACAAATTTTAGGCTGAAAGTAAAAATTATTGTTTTGTTATTTTTTCCGAATGCGTATGCATATTGAGTATAAATACTTCCCGCTGCTCCCTCGCTTACTTTTGTAATACAATAATCTTTTCCGTTGATTGTTTTCTTTTCTGTTTTTCCCGCTCGATCAATTTCAGAACCAGCTTCAGTACAACTAAAATTCTCTTCAATAATATTAACTTGAGGAGGCCAGTCAATTACTCTAATATATTGGGTGTATAATTTTTCAGGATATTTAAAATAAATTCCTTTTTCATTAAAAACTTTAAATGGACATTCTTCAAATTCGCAATTGGGTCCTGTTCTTCCAACAGCTGATCCGTCAGGACAAAGCTTGGCTTCTTCGGTGCAAGAAACAAGTTGAGGAGGAACATTAAAATAAATGAGAAAACCGATTATTAGAAAAAACAGAAATATTAATAACAATAAAATTTTGTTTTTTGAATTTCTTTCAAATAACATATTGATTAATCTTTTTTATCCAACTTTTCTAACTTTAAAGCCTTGAACCCATAGTAAACAACAAGGGCAATAACAAGAAAATCAATAAGATTACCTATAAAACTTCCCCAAAGAATTTTAGCAGATCCAATATTAAAGCTTGCCTCAGAAAGAGTACCTACTTTTCCTAAAGCTATTCCTATAATTGGATTAATTATATCTGTAACTAAGCTCGATACTAATTTTGAGACAGCACCACCTAAAATAAAACCTACTGCTAAGCCTATTACTCCTTGTTTTCTTATAAAATCAATAAATTCTTTCATAATAATTATTTATATTAAAATTTATTATTGACCTTTTATTTATTATATAATAACTAATTAAATCTTTCTACTGTCGTATGCCCAATGCAAAAGAGCTTGTCTCTGTTTTCGCCTGCAAAGATAATCCCCTTTTCTACAATTATTCTGGACTGCTAACCAGTGCCTTCTAAAAGCTCTCCATCTTTTAATTTGTCTTTGATCGTCAGGGTGTCTTCTTCCCATGTAATATCTACAATACCATTGAAACCATCCTCTAGGATCATCTTTATGAATCCATCCTTTTGCCCTCCATACTGATAATGATTGGCTAGCATTAACACCAAAATAATTTAATTTAGGATCGTGTCTTTCGGGACAAAGCTTTGCTTTTTTATACCAACTCTTAGGAAACTCTTTTCTGCAATCAGTCATATATTTTCCCCCAAAAATTCCCAACTCAAGCATTTCTTTTGGTGTTAATTGTGGTTTAAAATCAAAACTAAAGTTTCTGCCAATTGGCTCTGTTAATTCATACCTATATCCTTTCTGCATTTTATCATTTACTGAAACTATCTTTTTCATTATTTAAACTTCTCCAATAATAACTACGTAATTTTTACCGTATTTTTTAGCGCATTTAGGACAAGTCGTATACCACATAAACCATTTTTTAATTTCAAGCCCTTTGCTTGTAGCATAATTTTTAAAATCCTCACACCACCTACCTGTTTCTTTAAAATCGCCCTCATAAACCCTGCTTAAATATTTTCCGCTTAAGGTTATGTTATCTGCTCCGGGAATTTCTTTATCTGAAGCTAAATAAATATCCATACTCCATTTTGAATTATGATCAGAAAGACATAAATAATCAGGAATTTGAGCTCCTGCTTTTTCTATTTTTTGATTCATTCTTGTAATTACTGAACCAAAATTAATAGGCATGTACAAAAAAGTAAAAACCCTGTCTTTAATAAACTTTTTATTGTTCCATTCAAAAACCTTGTTGTGCCATGGTTCTGGAATAAACTTTGGACAACATTCATATTCTTTATTCATATTTTTTTCTTATTTATTTTTATTCTTTAACAAAA
>JAGOOU010000029.1 GCA_017992335.1 Candidatus Parcubacteria bacterium
AAAGAACAAGACAAGGAATCTTTAATTGTAAATATAAAAACAAAAGAAGCTAATATTTTTATTGGGAAACAAGGCCTTGTTTTAGGAGATATCCAATTATTACTTAGAAAAATAATAAAGAAAAAAATAGGAGTAGACTATTTTCTTAATTTAGATATAGATGATTACAAAAAATACAAAGAAGATTATCTCAAAGATCTTGCTCAAAACTCTGCCAATGAAGCAGTGAGAGACAGAGAACAAAAAGAATTATTAATGCCCTCTTCTTTTGATAGAAGAATAGTCCATTTAGAATTATCTAAAAGGATAGACGTTAAGGTTGAAAGCGTTGGGGAGGGAGAGAATAGAAAAATTGTTATTACGCCTTTGCTTTAAACGGTTTCTTGATTGTATTTTTTAGCATCTCTAATTTTAACTAATTCTTCAGGAGTAGTAGTAATTATCTGATCTTCTGTGTAAGAAGCAACAACACTAATTGCTACATGTTTTTGTCCTGCAAAGAAGATGCCCTCCCCTACCGGAGTTTCTAAAAGAAGATATTTTTCTTGTTCGGTCATGTTAAATGTTTTTTGAACTAAGTCAATTGAAGCAGGACTTTGTTTTAAAAGCAATTGTATTGAAGAGTTAGTAATAATTGGTTTCCCATAGTCAGAGTTTATAAAATCAGATACATCTTGAGTGATGGTTGTTACGCCAAGCCAATATTTTCTAGCTCTTTTACAAATACCATACAAGAAAGAAGCTCCATCAGGTTCTTTCATCATCCACCAAGCTTCGTCAACAACTAGTATTCTTTTTTTAAGGTCAGATCTTATTTCGTTCCAGATATAACGCATAACAATAAATAAGGCAATTGGTATTAGTTCGCTTTCCATGTCTCTAATTCCGAAAACAACCAAAGGCTTTTCCATGGAAACATTTGTTTTTTGATTAAAGAAAGAAGCAAAAGTGCCTTGAGTGAATTTTCTTAATCTTTCTGTTAATCCTTCTGCTCCTTGCATTGTTTCTAAGACTGACTCTAAATCAGATAAAACAGGAATATTGTCTTTCCATTTTTTAGGATCAGAATAAGGAGTAATGTCTTTAGCTGCATATGTTTCCATTAAAGCTCTATCCATAATAGCATCTTCTTCTGGAGACATACCATTAAGCATTATTCTCATCAAAGCAACTAAGTTAATAATATTATTTCTTAGAATATCTTCAGGAGACTCATCTTCTCTTTTTTCTGGTAAATCAAAAGGATTAAGATGAACATCAGAACTCAGAGATATTTTTAAAAACTCTCCACCAACAGCATCGGTCAATGGTTTATATTCATTCTCAGGATCAATAACAATACAATCAATACCAAGCATTAAAGATCTTAATAACTCTAATTTAACTGCATATGATTTTCCAGAGCCAGATTTAGCAAAAATAACCATATTAGCGTTTTCTAGACTAAACCTATCAAAAAGTATAAGAGATCTGTTGTGTTTATTAATTCCAAATAGAATACCTTCATTAGAGCTTAAATCAAAAGATATAAAAGGGAAAAGACTAGAAAGAGGGTCTGTGTTTAAGGTGTTGTGTATTTGAATAAGATCTAATCCATAAGGCATACAAGAAGTTAATCCTTTGTCTTGCTGAAGAAGAGCAGGTTTAATATATATCAACCTTGATTCAAGGACAGACCTAATTTTTGTTTCGATTATTTCCAATTCTTTTGTACTGTCAGCGTAAACAGTAACATAAAGACCAAATTTAAACATTTTTTCTTGAGCAGTTTGAAGTTTATCTCTTAATTCTTCTAAATCTTGATAAGCTGTTTCTAGGGCAGGATCTCTAATTAATCCTTTTTCTTGACGCTCAATAATTTCTGATTGTACTTCGGTTACACTTTTTCTTAATTGTCTTAATATGGCTCCTGTTTCAATAGGATGAAAGAAAAAAGATAAATCAAAAGGAATATCCATATTAATAATCGGAGACAGCCATCCCATGCTTAAATATCTAGGATATGAAAATACAAAATAGGTTTTAGCTATTTTTTCTTCCAAGGAAACATAATTAGGAGTAACTTCTATTGCAGGAGGAGCAATAATGTCTTTTATCCCAGTTACTTCTTGCTCAAAAAGCTTTTGGTTTTTTTGTTGTCCGAATAGTTTTGATATATCCATATTATTTAATTAATTCAGGAGGCAAATCAGGGTAATAACCCATCTCAGCCTGTTTAGGATGATGTAAGCTCCACAAAAGCTCGACAATATCTTCTGTGTTTAATGTAATTGATTTCAATCCACATCTTTTTAAACCAAGGTTTACATATTCCATTCTTTGCCATAACTGATATTTCCCTGATTGAAAATTATCTTCAGTTAAGTTAGTGCTTGTGTTGGTCTGAGTTTTTTTTGTTGGATTACTATTAGTTCCTCCTTTTGCCCCAGACAATTCTAAAAGAGGATAATAAGGAACAACTACGTAAAAATTCTTAGCCATGATAGATCCTTCAGCGACAAGCTCTTCAATAAATTTTCTATAATCATTAGTTTGTATTTTTAATAATTCATTTTTTTGCTCATCTTCTAGTTTTTTAATTTTTTCTATATATCCAGTAATATTGACTTTTCTTGAATTGACTACTATCTGGCAAGAAAAATCTAAAGAATTAAGAAAGTTTTGGAAATTGAAAATAATAGCTCCTTGCTCTTCTTCTGATTTCAAGGCAAAATTAACAGAAGATATTATTAAAACTCCTTTTAATGAGCGATCTTTCATTATCATTACCCCTTCTCTTATTTGTTCAACTGGAATAAATTGTTGTGTTGTTGACATTTTTTAAAAATATATTTTTTTATTTAAATCATCTATCCTTCCCCCCTGCTTTATTTTTAACTTTGTTTTTTCTTCTTGCACAGGTTCTTGTTTGTCACTTTTTTTGGTAGGGAGGAATACCGGAGATTCTTTACGCTCCCATTTATATAATTTACTATTTAAATTAAAGTTAACAAAGTTTTTAATAACCATAGGAATTCTTAACCCCTCGACTTTAATAAAAGCTAATGCAATAGCTGCTCCCATAATGATTCCACAAATAATAACATATAAAAAGAAATTATCTTTAGCTAGAAAAAGATAAAGCAAAAAACAAATTGCTAAACCAGACCCAACATATAGTGTTTGACTTAATGTGAATGGTCCTAAGATTTTAGGATCGTGTTCTATAAATTGTGGTACTTGAAATGCCATAATTATAATGCTTCCCTATAAGGGTCAACTTCGCTATAATCTATTTTTATTTTTTCTACAGGCTTTTCTTCTTTTGTAGCAACCTCTTTTTTCTCTTCCTTTATTATATCATCTTTTTTCTCTTCTTCCACCTCTTCCGGTATTTCAGGAACATATTCTCCGCTATATAGTTTTGTTAAAGACACTCTTAAATGTTTAAAAATAGCGTAATTTAATTCTCTGACAAGATTATTAGACACTTGTTCGTCGATATTTAATTCTAATTCCAAGGTAACAGGAAGATCATCTATAGGAAGTAGACCCATTAAACTTCTACCAACATATTTGGCCACTATTGATGTTTGTTCTTCTGTTAAACTTAATCTAGCACAAATCTTTTTAACAGCCTCATTATTATTCTCAGAGAAAATCGCTTCCTTTATGTCTTCAGGAAGTTTTTCATAGGTTCTCCAGAAAAAGTCTTTTAGTTTCTCTTGTTCCATAATTATTAAATGTATTTTAACATAGAGGTTAAAGGGGGTCAAGAGCTAGTATTGACACAATATATAAAATAGGTTATAATTATAATATCCCACAAAGGGAACTAATTGTTATTTGACAAATTAATTAAGGAGTTGAATTATGTCGAATGTAAAAGAAATGAGCGATAAGTTCGTTCTTGAAAAGAAGGCTTTCTTTAGAGGATTGCCTCTTGTTATTGCCTCTGTGATTGTATCAATCATATTGGTGATACTGCTTGGAATTGTTGGATTGATTATCGGGATGGTTCTTGTCCCAGTAATTTTTATTGCTGTTCTCTATCTTGTTTGGGCGCCGAATGATGTTTTTGGGACATTTCCCGAAGAAGGATACTCTCTTATTATTGTTAGAGGACTTGGATTTAGAAAAGTTCTCTTAAAAAAAGAGGGTTTTGGGTTAAACAACACCTGGGATGTTGTCCCAGAAAATCAATCAACAAAGAAAGAAAAAGAATTTTTTGGAATGTTCTTCTTTCTTTGGCCACTTGAGCGCATATATGTCTATAGGCAGAAGTGGACAAAATATACAGAGGGAGAAAAAAGTATTGAGAAAGAAGAAGTTCTTAGAGGCGCTCTTCTTAAATCATATACTTATTCAATTTCTCTTTCTAAAGCAGAAGATGCTTCTAGAATGCCCATAGATATTATTATGGCTGTAGAAATGATGATTAGCAATCCATACAAAGCTTTGTTCAGTATGCAAAATTGGTATGGAGGCGTCTCGAATTTTATTCGAGGCGAAATAAGGGACGAGGTCCAAAGAATTAGTTACAGTCAAATGATTGGTGCAAATGCGATACCTTTAGATAGAACTCTTGAGCAAAAACTTATGAACCTTATTGGTATTATAAAAGCTCAATATGGTGTGGAAGTATTGAAAGTTAAAACAGTTCAAATTGCTCCATCCGACAAAGAGCTTGTTGATGCTTCAACAAGAGCATCTGTTGCGGAATTAAGGCTTAAAGCAACAAAAATAGATGCTGAAGGAGAAGCAATAAAAAGGGCTGCAGAGACTGCAGGCGCCGAAATGAGAATTCTAAGTCAGACAATTGGAATTCCTGAGGACAAGATTCAAGAGGAGATCCAAAGAGATCCCGAAGGCTTTGAAAAGAAATACAAGGATATTATTGCTAATGCCAGAGATAAGGTAAATCGGCAAATGGCAATTAATGGTCATCAGTTCTTGGACATAAGAACTCCAGGAGACCCAAGCGGTTTAATGGCTTTAGTTGCTTTGGCAACAACAAAAGCTTTGACAGGTGGCACTCAAAGCAACAATTCTTCTTCCCAATCTTCTTCACAAGGAGGATTGTCGGATAAACAAAAAATACAAAACAAATTGTCGGGACTTAATAAATAAAATTAGGTCCCCTTTTTTTATTCTAATTCTTGGCTTATGCCTTTTTTAAAAAGAGGTTTTTTTTCTGTATTGTTTATATCTTCAATTATATTCATGTCCATATCAATATCTGCCTCCGGGTTATTTAATAATAATTTGATTGAATTGTTTTGGACTATGTCTTGAGCAATTTGTATAGCAATTTCTTTTTCTATTGACAGAGCTTCTTTAATTTCGTTTTCCAGTTGAGAGAAAGACAAATTTTGATTTATATAATTTTTAATGATTTTTTTAAGAGACCATGAAGGAGCGTAGTCGTTTTTATAAATAAGAAACCTAATTAATTGTCTTTCTTCTGTATTTTTAGCGCTAGAAAAAAATCCCTGATCTTTATCTAAATTATATTTTTTTGTTAGATCTTCAATATAATCTAATATTTTTAATGGAAGAAATTCTATAATCATATTATATGGGTATTAATTTAAGGATAAAAATAATTAGACAACGCACTTATTTTAGCTAGCTCTTCTTCATATTTTTTAATTTCTTCATCTGCTCCTGAAACCCCAGCTTGTTTATTTTGTCTAGCATTGTCAAGGGCTTTCTGTGCTTTATCTATTTCTTGATTTATTCTTATAAAGTTTGAATTTTGTTGTCTTATTCGAATTGGGTCTCCACTTGGATCTAGTTTTCGTCCACCGTTTATATCTATTTCATAAATAGGATTTCCATTTTTATCCACAGGATCATTGTCTTTATATCTTTCTCTTACTTTTTCAATAGCATCAACCTGTGCTTTCGATCCGTTGCTTCTCAAATAATTTAATTGATTAGAACTTAATTTTGATAAATTATTTTCTTCTTCTAAAAATTCTTCAGAAACAGAATCTCTTAAATCTTTTGGAGGCAATTTTTGCATTTCTTGATTTAGATTTATGCCATAAACTTTCGACCAGTCAGTATTTTTTCCGGCCCTATTTTTGTTCTTTGAGAAATTCGCATTCATCAAAGCTTTTGTCATGATTTTCTTGTATTCTTTTGAGCCATCATTATTATCGCTAACAGCCTTAAGTCTTCTTTGATATTCTTCTTCTGTGCCAGCGCTGTTAAGATATAGATTTATATCTTGTTTTGCGAACTTTCGATCAGCAGCTTTTAATTCAGGTCCTTTTAAGTATTTTTGATTTCTGTTGAAATAATTCAAATCGAATTCCTCCCTTTTGACCAACTGTTCTGCTTTTGTATCTTCTTCGGGTCTTTTTAAAGAAGCTTCTCTAGAAATGATGCCCATATTAGCAGCTTTTTCTTTTGTTTTTTGCTTAAAGTCCTTATATTTTTCTCTTGCATCGTCTCTTCCTTTCCTTGTCATCCAATCAACTTTATCTTCTTCTTTATCAACAGTTCTATTGTATGCAAATCCTGATGCCATACCAACAGTACCTTCTTTTATATATCCTCCAGCAGCGCTTGCTCTTCCGGCAGCATATC
>JAGOOU010000030.1 GCA_017992335.1 Candidatus Parcubacteria bacterium
TCAATTATCACTCTGTCATCGTATGTGAAATGCGATGATTTTTTTGTTTCTTTTTCTTTGTTTTTGTTTGTGTTTTTCATAGCTTTGATTATATATCAAAGCGTTCGGATTCAAAACAGAATTTGCTGTAGAATTGTAAAGATTGGCTGTTTGAGTGCCTGTTGTTCCAACAGTAATTGTTGGTTTTACTATTGTAGTTGTTCCACTAATTTGAACAGCAGAAGAGCCAGAAACAGTTCCCGTAGAGACAGTTACATCCGTTGAGGGATTGGAAATTTCTAATTCTATTGTTTCATTGTGAGAAGCACCAGACCCAACATCCAAAACAGCATAAACACAAACTTGAGAAGTTCCTACTGCCATTGTTCCGGTTATGGTTGCTTGATCAGAAGAATTAAAAGAAGTAGCTGTACCAAACAATGTTTCATTTCCATCGTATGTACAGGTTCCTGCTGTTTCATAGTATATGTCTAAATTAGAAAGATTAGAGTTAGCATTAACTGTTCCTTCTTCGTTAATAATAATCTGGGTTATGTTGGTACTTCCAGAACCCCTTACAACAGTAAAAGCACCTCCAATATAATTATTTGAAGAATCATAATTAACATTTGCAGTTTGAGTGCCTGTTGTTCCAACAGTAACATATGGCTTTGTTATTGTACTCGTTCCACTAATTTGAACTGCGGAAGCCCCAGCAACAACACCCGAAGAAACCGTAATATCAGATCCTGGAACAGAAATTTCTATTTCAATTGTTTCAGAAGCAGAAGCACCAGACCCAACATCCAAAACAGCATAAACACAAACTTGAGAAGTTCCTACTGCCATTGTTCCGGTTATGGTTGCTTGATCAGAAGAATTAAAAGAAGTAGCTGTACCAAACAATGTTTCATTTCCATCGTATGTACAGGTTCCTGCTGTTTCATAGTATAAATCTAGATTAGAAAGATTAGAGTTAGCATTAACTGTTCCTTCTTCGTTAATAATAATCTGGGTAATATTTGCACTCCCAGTGCTTCTCACAAAAGTAAAAGCACCGCCAATATAGCTATTTGTTGAAGGAGCCTCTATGTTAGACATTTGTGTTCCGCTTGTTCCAACAGTAATATATGGCTGCCTTAACTCTATAACTGATATTCTTGCATCTTTTATTCCTGCGGTATTGCTTGAGTTTTCTGACATATATTGTACTTTCCAAGTAGTAGAACTATTAGCTAAAGTTTCCTTTTTTATAGCAAAATATGGATAACCTTGGGTTGTAGCATCTTTTGTTTCCATAAGCATCTCTCCATAGCTTGTTGTACTTTTTATTAATTGAACATAGGATTCATAACTAGAACTTGAACCATCAACATTAGCACTACCAATTATCAAATGATCTTGAGCTAATGGAGTTTGAGTTAGGGTTGTTTTGTCTTGATACGAAGTAGATGTTGTTGTTACTCTATTTTCAGACTCTGCGTAATAATTATTATTGAATAAATCAGCTCTCAAAGCCACTATTCTTGCATGAGCAATGCCTGCATTACGACCAGTGGCACTACTCTCAGCATTATATTGAATCTTAATTGTGTGAGAAGCTGCTGTTAAATTAATTCTTTTAACTGCTCCCCAAAGATATCTATTAGCTGTATATGCTGGTTCAACATTTACAGAACTATAACTTGTTCCATCTATATCAAGTTGTATGTCAAAATCATAAGAAGCGCTTTGTCCATCCCCTGTTGCAGTTGCAATGACGATGTAATCACCTGCTGAATCTGGAGTAAATGTTAATGTTGTTTTGTCAACAGGCCTTTTTGATGATGATGTTGTCCTTGTTTCTTGCTCAGCATATTTATCAGAAGAATTTAATTTAATTGCAATAATCTTGGCCTCTTTAATTGAAGCTGTTCCAGAAGTACTACTAGTTTTATACTGTATCTTATATGTCTGCGAGCCTGGAGAAGAGCCAAAGGTGTCAAATCCAATTGCACCTCCAGCAATATAATCAGTAGCATCTTTTGGTTGATAGATTAATTCATTAAAATCTTTTGCTGTTCCAGTTGTTCTTGTTAATTTTCCTTGCACTGCGTAAGATCCGCTATTCTCATTCATTAGCCAAGAAGCAATAATCAAATATGTAGAATTATCATCAGGTGTAAAACTTAGAGTTGTTTTATCTTGATAATTAGTATTCGTATTATATGTTGATACTCCGGTTGATTCTGCGTAATAATTTTGCCTATCTTCAGTAGCTGCTAAAGTTTTAGAAATTTCTGGAGGAATTCTTGGATTCTGCCAAATAACTGGCCAGCCAGAAAAAATCCATAAAATTAACAGAATAAAAACTGAAATTGTTTTTAATACTTTTTTCAGCATATTTTAACATTTTAGCATAAAATAAGGAAAATTAGCAATACTTAAAAACACCGATAAATCGGCGCTTTTATTAATGATCAACGGCCCTATCCCCTTCAAAAAGAATCCGTAGATTCCTATTTGTGGAAACCGCATTCAAGCGCCACGGCGTTTGAAGATTATGGCTTCCAATTTGAAAGGTGTTCGGAATTTTTTGAACGATAGGGCCAATATTAATATACTATAATTTTGATAATTCTTCAAGCTATTCTTTAATGCCATCTAGATTAATGTCATAAAGAATTTCATTATTAATTAGCTTATACTGTAATATTTCTTTTTCAGTAAACCAAATATTAATTTCTCTTTCAGCTTCCTCTGGTTTGTCTGTACAATGAATAAGATTTCTCACTGCTCTTGCATCAAGATTAGCTATATCATAAGAATCAATAGTAAAGTCTCCACGAATAGTTCCAACATCAGAAGTTAATGGTTCTGTGCCACCAACAATCTTTTTAATAACCCCTACAGCTTTGTTTCCCTCCCAAATCATTAATACAACTGGTCCAGCAGTCATGTAAGAATAAAGTCCCCTAATAATATCTCTTCCATACTCAAGAGCTGATTTTTCTACTGGTAGATTATTTTCTTTTAAATTATTGATTCTAATTTGACCCTTGCTTTCACACCAAGCATCGTCTTTGCCATAATGCTTTACACATTGCTCTTCAGTAGCAAAAACAAATTTCATAGCTACTAATTTTAAGCCAGTTCTTTCAAAACGCTTAATAATCTCTCCAATTAAAGAGCGCTGCACTCCATCTGGCTTTATTATCACAAAAGTTCTTTCTTTTTTTAAATCTGTCATATTAATTAATTTTTACTTATTATCTTTAAGACCTTACCATCAGAAACAATTTTAATGTCTCCATTAATGTCTGTTCTTAGTGTTTTAATACCAAAATTAAGAAGCCTTGTCAAAACTTCTTCTGAAGGATGACCATAAGAATTAGTTCCTACTTGAATGATTGCTATTTCTGGACTAATTGCTTTTAAAAATTCTTCTGAAGTAGAATAGGAAGAGCCATGATGAGCTACTTTTAAAACATCTATATCCTCACCTATTATATCTTCTTTTTTAGAAGTAATGTCCCCAGTAAAAAGAAAAGAGCTTTGGCCATAGTCCATTTTCAAAACAAGAGAAGAATCATTTGATTCTGGAAAATTATCTCCTAAATCAGGATATAAAATCTCGAAAGAAACGTTGGAAAATAATATTTTAGAATCTTTTCTTAGTTCTAAAACATTAGCCTTTTCTTTATCAATTAAATCCTCCCACTCTTCATTTTCACCTATTCCAGTCCATAAAATATTCTTTATTTCGTATTCTTTCAAAACCTGAAATAATCCATTAATATGATCCTTATCAGTATGGGTTAAAACAATTAAATCAATGGTTTTGTCCCAAAAAGGCATTTCCTGGTTCACTTTTTCGATTATTCTTTCTCTACTTGGTCCACCATCAATTAAAATCTGGTTTTTATTAGGAGTTTCAATAAAAATTGCATCTCCTTGATTAACATCAAAAAAAACAACTTCCAAATAGCTGTTATGAAAATACAAAACAATTGAAAAACAAATAATATTTAAAAAGAAAAGGCATAAAATTATGCCCCGTACTTTTTTATTCATTTCTTGTTTAAATCAGCAATTAATTTTTTAGAATCAATGCCATACCTATCACAAACATCGCCTAATTCCAGTTGTTTCATTTCATATTGAGCAAAAGGACAAGTAACGCAAGGAAATCCATAATCAAGTAAAATCTTTTCCATTTTCTTATTACCCAATATCTTATCTAATTTTGTTTTTCTTGTTATTTTCATATTATTATACCTCCCCCAATCATTTCTTTTCCTTTGTAAAAAACAGCTGATTGGCCCGGGGTTATTGCTCTTTCTCCCTTATTAAATCTTAAAATAATGGTCTTGCCTTTTTTTAATAATATTCCTGAAACCTCTTTTTGTCCATATCGTATTTTGGCTTTAATTTTAATTGGAAGTTTCTGTTTATTAATCCAATTAATATTTTTAAGCTTTACTTCTTTTTGTATTAAAAACTTTTCATTTTTACTAACAATTAAAGAATTATTCTTAATGTCTTTCTTAATTACATAATATGGGCCCCCGCTTAATCCAATTCCTTTTCTTTGGCCAATTGTATAAAACCATAAGCCATTATGAATTCCTAAAACCCTTCCTTTTTCATCAATAATATTCCCCTTTTTGTTCTTTATTCTCTTTTTTAAAAAATCTTCAATGCTTCCAGGAATAAAGCAAATTTCTTGAGATTCTTTATATGGAAAAACAGGAAATTTCTTTTTTTTAGCTTCGATAATTAAATCTTTTTTAAGTTTATCTTCTAAGGGAAAAAGTATTTTATCTAAATTATCTATTCTCCAAAGAAAATATGTTTGATCCTTACTTAAGTCTTTTGGTTTAAATATTCTTTTATTCTTAATTTTTGCATAGTGTCCAGTAGCAATAAAATCAGGATTTAATTTCTTTGTCTTTTCAATAAATAATTTAAACTTTATTAATTCATTGCACACAACACAAGGATTAGGAGTGTTTCCCTTCTTTAATTCTTCTAAAAAATAATTGATTATTAGTTTCTTAAAATCTTTCCTTAAGTCAATTACTTTAAAATCAATATTAAGTGTTTTAGCTATTTTTCTTGCTTTGGTTTCATCCGAACAGCTATTCAAACGCATAAAAACACCAATCACATCATATCCTTGGTCTTTTAAAATACTGGCTGCCATTCCTGAATCAATTCCACCTGACATTGCTAATAATACTTTGGACATACTATTAAAAAATTAACCCAAGAAGTTTGGGTTAATCATTATTATCATCATCTCTTAATTCTACTCCGTTTATTTCTTCTATTGCTTCGTAAGGACATAATTCTTCTCCACCACACTCTTCAACTTTTGCTGAACTGATGACTTTTGCTTTATCTCCCTCCATTTCAGTTCCTTCTCCACAAATTGCAGTACAAGTACCACAACCAATGCATTTCTCTTTATTTACCTTATATTCTTTCATAATATTATTTTTTACACTTATTTATTATTTCTTCTGCTTTTTCTCTTGATTCAAATCCCGTTATTTTAACCCATTTATTTGGTTCAAGTCTTTTATATGTTTCAAAAAATTCTTGAATCTCTTTTTTCTGGTGTTCTTTTAGGTCAGAAATATCATTAATTTCTTTAAACCTAGGGTCAATCTTATCATCTGGAACAGCAATAATCTTGTAATCAAGCCCTGCTTCATCTTCCATGTTTAGCATACCAATAATCTTTGCTGGAACAACACAACCTGGAAAGGTTGGATTAGTGGCTAATACAACAACATCTAATGGATCTCCATCATCAGCTAAAGTATTTTCGATAAAACCATATTCAAAAGGAAAATGAACTGGAGAATAAAGAGTCCTATCTAATGTTATTTTATTAGTTTCTTTATCTAATTCGTATTTATTTAAACTTCCCTTGGGAATTTCTATAAAAATGTTGATTTTCATAAAATTATATTACTTATTATATAAAATAAGATAGCTTAAAATTAATAATTATTCAAGCTATTCGGCTTTCTTTTTCCTTTGCATTAATTCTTTAACTGCTTCTTTCGGCTTTTTATTCTCATAAATCATTTGATAAACTCTTTCTACAAGTGGCATATCTACTTTGTATTTCTTGCTTAATTGATAAACTGCTTCAGAAGTAGTCACACC